>JAFTXM010000131.1 GCA_017465025.1 Oscillospiraceae bacterium | reverse complement strand
GTCAGCGGCTCGCTTCTTGTAAAGCTTTTCACCCGTGAGCGCAAGGAGTACCGCCGCTTTGTTCAGGTCAACGAGGAAGTGACACGGCTTGCCCTCAAGGAGCAGCGCAGCGGCAAGTGGTTTCGGGTTGTCATGGGTATGTTCACCCAGATAGGCCCACTGCTTATCTACTTTGCGGGCGGCCTGCTCATTATCCGGAATCTGGACAGCAGCCTGACCGTGGGTACAATAACCGCCACCGTGGCCCTTATAAACCGCCTCTACAGACCCGTCCAGTCTCTTTTGAACCTGCACGTGGACTTTACCCGTTCTATGGCTCTCTTCACCCGCATCTTTGACTATTTCGACAAGGAAAACCCCATCAAGACCAAGACCGCGGGACTGCGCCCCAACATGAAAAAGGCGCAGATAGACTTTGAGCACGTGGCCTTTTCCTATCAGGAGGACAAGCCCCTTCTCACCGATATCCATTTCAGCGTCCCCGGCGGGCAGATGTTTGCGATCGTCGGGCCTTCCGGCTCCGGCAAGTCCACGGTGGTAAACCTTATCCCAAGGCTTTACGATGTGCAATCGGGCAAGGTTTCCGTGGCGGGAGCGGATGTGCGGGATATCGACCTTCGCTATCTTCGCTCTGCCATAGGCGTTGTGACTCAGGACAGCTATCTTTTCAACGGCACTATTCTGGATAATCTCCTCTACGCCAACGAAAAGGCCAGCATGGACGAGGTCATAGCCGCCTGCAAGACCGCAAACATTTATGACTTTATCCTCAATCAGCCAGAGGGCTTTGACACAATGGTGGGCAACCGGGGCCTGAAGCTCTCCGGCGGTGAAAAGCAGAGGCTCTCCATCGCAAGGGTCATACTCAAAAACCCCAAGATCCTCATTCTGGACGAGGCCACATCAGCTCTCGACTCCATCTCCGAAAGCTCCATCCAGAACGCTCTGGAGTACATGATGGAGGGACGCACCAGCATCGTCATTGCCCACAGGCTCTCCACCATTCTCAAGGCCGACAGAATACTCGTTGTAAAGGACGGTGTAATTGCCGAGCAGGGTACCCATGACGAGCTTCTGGAAAAAGACGGCGTTTACCGTGAGCTGTACGAGACGCAGTTCAGGCAGATTCTGGAGCTGGAAGAGGACAAAAACGAGGATAAGTAAAAGTAGGGGAGGGGCTTGCCCCTCCCGAAAACGGCGCGTCACAAAATTTGCAACACGCCCATGTTTAATCCGTATTACCAAGGCTCAGCTTCAGCTTTTCGCTGTGGCTGAGTCTTTTTATGTGCCATTCCCGGCTCATTGCCGCTTGCTTTGTCTCGTGCTCCTCAAAATACAAAAGCTCTACCGGCAGGCGGGAGCGGGTATACTTGCAGCCCTTGCCGCTTTTGTGGGCGGCTACCCTGCGTTCAAGGTCATTGGTCCAGCCGGTGTAGATGCTGCCGTCGGAGCAGCTGAGCATATACACATAGTTCACCGGCGCACCTGCCTGATGTTTTTTTCAAATTTGCTTCTTGCGCCCATCACCTCGTGACCGCAGCCGCAGCAGCGCAGCTTGAAGTCCGCCCCTATGCGCAGCACCTGCCAGTCACGACTGCCGCAGGGGTGGGGCTTTTTCATGGTGAGGATATCGCCGATCTGAATATCCATTACTTTTTGATCTCCTCCCAGTAGCGTTTGAAGGCCTGCTCGTTCTTGTTGTCCCCGTACTGGTAGTAGCGGGCATTTTTCAGGTCATCGGGCAGATACTGCTGACGCACCCAATGATGAGGATAGCTGTGGGGGTACTTGTAACCCTGCTCTCGCTCAAAGCCCGCGCCGTCAGCGTGAACATTCTGAAGCTCCCTTGGGAAGGAACGCACGTGCCCGGCCCGAACATCGGCGATGGCAGCGTCAATAGCCATGCAGGCGCTGTTGGACTTGGGGGAGTTGGCAAGGAGTATGACGGCTTCCGCCAGAGGCAGCCGTCCTTCGGGGATGCCCAGCTGCAAGGCCGAGTCCACACAGGCCTTTACGATAGGCACTGCCATGGGATAGGCAAGGCCTATGTCCTCACTGGCAGAGCATAGGAGTCGGCGGCAGATGCCCACAAGGTCGCCCGCCTCCAGAAGCCGCGCCAGATAGTGCAGCGCCGCATCCGCATCCGAGCCGCGAAGAGACTTCATCAAAGCGGAGAGATTGTCAAAATGCTCATCCCCCTCCCGGTCATAGCGCATGGCGCTGCGCTGGGAGATGGCGAGGGCGTCCTCAAGGCTGATGCTGCCCCCGTCAGGAGCGGCGGAGAACAAAAGCTCCACGGCGTTGACGCTTTTTCTCACGTCTCCGCCGCAGGCGGAGGCGATGCGCGCCACAACCCCGTCCTCAACGGTCAGGGGTTTTTCCCGGCGGCTGTTCATGATGTCAATGGCCCGCTGCACGGCGATGGCGGTGTCCTCGGCGGAAATGGCCTTGAACTCAAAGACCGTGGAGCGGCTCAAAATTGCGTTGAACACGCAGAAGTAGGGATTTTCCGTGGTGGAGGCGATAAGGGTTATGCGCCCGTCCTCTATAAACTCCAGCAAAGACTGCTGCTGTTTCTTGTTGAAATACTGTATCTCGTCCAGATACAAAAGCACGCCGCCGGGGGTGAGGAAGGTGTCCAGCTCTTCAATGATGTTCTTTATATCCGCAATGCCGGCGGTGGTGGCGTTGAGCTTTCTCAATGTGCGGTTTGTGCGCTGGGCGATGATGCGTGCCACGGTGGTCTTGCCTGTGCCGGATGGGCCGTAGAAGATCATGTTTGGGATCTGACCGCTTTCCACTATGCGCCGCAGCATACCCTTTTCGCCCAGTATGTGCCGCTGCCCCACCACATCGTCAAGACTGTCAGGGCGTATCTGGTCTGCCAGGGGCTTGTACATAATGTTTCCTCCTTCGTCGGAAATAGTGAATAATGAAAAATTATGGTCAAATCAAAACCAAGGGTTTTGATTTGCAATTAAAAAGGTTGCGAAGCAACACAATAATTATTCATTATTAATTCTTCATCATTCATTCTTCACCAATTATCTTCGTTATAATGTGCTGCGCCATCAATAGTCCCGCCGCTGCCGGTACCCATACCAGCGAGCCGGGTACGCTCCTGCGTCCGGGAGGCGGCGCTTCAAGCTGCATCGGCTCCATAGGTTCTTCCGGGGAAAACACCACATCCAGATGATTTACTCCTCTTGCCCGAAGCTCCTTTCGCATGACCCTTGCCAGCGCACAGCCGTAGGTTTTGGAAATATCGCTTATCTCAATAAGGGAAGCGTCCTTCTTGTTTCCCGTGCCAAGGGCGGAGATTATGGGGATGCCTCGCTCCCGGCAGGAGAGGATAAGGTCTAATTTGCAGGAGACAAGGTCAATGGCATCGGCGACAAAGTTGTAGGGGGCAAAGAAGCGCTCCCTGTTTTCGGCGCTGTAGCTGCCCACAATGGGGGTGGTGCATATGGCGGGGTTTATGTCGTATATCCGCTCTGCCATCACCTCTGCCTTTGGCCTGTCCACTGTGGAACTGAGGGCGATTATCTGGCGGTTTATGTTTGTAAGGCTGACGGTGTCCTGATCAATGAGCGTAAGCCTGCCCACCCCGGCCCTTGCCAGAGCCTCGGCGCACCACGAGCCCACGCCCCCAAGACCGAACACGGCCACATGGGCGTTTTTCAGTTTTTCAAGGGCGGGTTCGCCTATGAGCATAAGCTCTCTTGATGTGCGCTGATCCATTTATCCTACCTCCGGATATATCCAAAAACACCGCCCTGTGTCCCTAAGGCGCAGGGCGGTGCAATAACTGTCACTTGATCAGGCTGCAAGCTTCAGCCAGATCTTCTCAACAGGCTCGTAGCCTGCCACCAGCTCGTCTATCCAAGCCTGGGTGTCGGCGGTGGTCATGTCTGCACGGGCAATATAGTCACGGCAGTTTTCACCCTCGCCCACAAAGTACATAATGTGGTAACCGGCGTAGCTGAGAGACTCACCGTAGACAATGGCGGTGTCACCGGCTTTGTGACCTTCAAAGCAGAACTGGTCAAACTCTTCAACCATCTGGCCGCGCATCACGTTCTCATAAAGGCCGCCATTGGTGTTGGAGCCGGTATCCTGAGAGTGCTCGTTTGCCATTGCTGCAAAGCTCTCCTCAGTGGCCTCGCCGGACTTCCACTGCTCATAGAGCGCCTCGGCCTTTGCCTTGGCCTCGGCCTTTGCCTCATCGGTGAACTGGCCGTTTTCGTCTGCTGCGGCCTGAACCAGAATATGACGGACGCTGACAACATTGTAGTCATTTTCGTCATGGCCCATGAAGGCTACCACGTAGAAGCCGGAGCCTGCATCGTTGGCGATGACGGTGGCTGCGCCTGCCTCGGTCTGGGACATTATCCATTCCTTATAGGTGCCAAGGGAGCTGCCTGCGGTTCTGGTGTGGGTGCACTTGGCATCCTTGCCGGACTGGGCGATGGCAGCGTTGAGACGTGCCTCAACATCCTCGTCCTCAAGCTCATTATAGGCGGCGAGAATGGCGTTGGCGGTCTTCTCGGCCTCGGCCTTGCTCTCGTCGGTGGCGCTGAAATTGCCTTCCTCGTCCTCAAAGGTCTCGGCGGCAACATAGTAGTAGCTGTACTCGTAGTAGTCCTGCTCGCCCTCGTAGCTTTCGTACTTGGCCTCAAGCTCCTCGGCGGAGTAGTCAAGAGCTTCGGTGTAGCCCACAACGGTTCTGTTGACAAGGGTGGAAAGCTCGCTTGCCTCACGGGCCAGCTTTGCATTGACACCGTTGCCGTAGTTGGTGCCGAAGAAGTTGTTCAGGTTGGAGTAGCCCTGAGTCTTTACTGCCTCATCAAGACTGTCAAACTCAGCGTCAAGGGCGGCAATGTCTTCCTCGGAGAGGCTGATGCCCTCGGCCTTTGCGTAGTCCTCAACGGCCTTCATCTGGGTCATGGCGGTCATGGTCTGATCCATGAAGTAATCCTTCCATGTGCCCTCTTCCAGCATGGGGCAGTCCTGCTCGTCCAGACCGGAGACACCGTTGCTGGTGTCAAGACCCATCATAGTGGCGTAGCTGCCGTACTGATTTGCCAGATTGAAAAACTGGTTTGCATACTGGTAGTTGACTTCGGCGGGGGAGTAGTTTGCATCGCCGATGCTCAAAGCGGTGGTGTTCTTGTATAGGAAACCGGAGTTGAGGAAAAGGATAAGGGCGACAAGCAAAATAACGCCGACAGTACCCAAAGTCCAGCGGCGCTTGCTCTTTGCCTTCAGCTCTGCCTCTTTCTGGGCTGCCAGAATTTTCTTGTCGGTGCCTGCCTCGCGGGCGGCCAGACGCTGTTTCTTCTTGGTTGATGCGCTCATTTCATTTCTTCCTTCACATTAATATAGTGGGTTTTCAGACCGGAACATTATAACCTAAAGACCGTAGTTTATCAAGAGCTATGCTTTTCGTTCACGTAAAGTTTACCAAGCCCGTCATAGATTGGCTTGTGGCCGCATATATTGAAGGTATGCTGCAAAAAGCCGGGAAGGAGGGTATAGAACATGGAATATGATATAGACGATTTTATCTACGGCGATCATGACCCCGGCCCCAGCACCAGATGAAAAAATGAGGCGTTTCCCAAAGGAAACACCTCATTTTTAGATCAATTCTGTATCTCAGCTCTCGGCGCGCTTGGAGAGGAAGGCGTTGATAAAGCCGTCCAGATTGCCGTCCATAACGCTCTGGATGCCGCCGGTCTCGTAGTCGGTGCGAAGATCCTTTACAAGCTGGTAGGGCATGAACACGTAGGAGCGGATCTGGCTGCCCCATTCTATCTTCATCTGCACGCCCTTGATGTCGCTTATCTTCTCAAGATGCTCGCGCTCCTTTATCTCGGCAAGGCGGGCGCGCAGCATATTGCGGCAGTTTTCAAGATTCTGGAAATGGCTTCGCTCCACCTGGGAGGCAACCACGATGCCAGTGGGGATATGGGTGAGACGGACAGCAGAGGAGGTCTTGTTGACCTTCTGGCCGCCGGCGCCGGAGGAACGGTAAACGTCCATCTTGATGTCCTCATCCCTCAGCTCTATCTCGCTGTCGTTGGCGATCTCAGGCATGACCTCAACTGCGGCAAAGGAGGTGTGGCGGCGTCCGGCAGAGTCAAAGGGGGAGACACGCACCAGACGGTGCACACCGTGCTCACTCTTCAAAAAGCCGTAGGCGTTCTCACCCTCTATCATGATGGTGGCGCTCTTTATACCGGCCTCGTCCCCGTCCAGAAAGTCCATGACCTTCACCTTGTAGCCGTGGCGGTCGGCCCACATGTTGTACATACGGTAGAGCATGCTCGTCCAGTCCTGAGCCTCGGTGCCGCCTGCGCCGGCGTGGAAGGTGAGGATGGCGTTGTTGGCATCGTACTCGCCGGTGAGAAGAGTGCCCAGACGCATGGCCTCGGCGTTCTCGCTGAACTTGTCAAACTCAGCCTTCAGTTCCTCCAGCATGGAGTCGTCATTTTCCTCTATGGCCATTTCGCACATGGTCATCATATCGTCCCATGCCCCGCACAGCTTTTCAAAGCTCTCGCATTTATTCTTAAGGGTCTTGAGACGGCGCTGAACCTTCTGGGACTTTTCCACATCGTTCCAGAAGCCTTCGCGCTCGCTGGCGGCTTCCAGCTCCTCTATCTCTTTCTGGGCGGCTTCCAGCTTCAAAGCGTCACGCAAAACGTCCAGCGTGGGCTTTGCCGCATTTAATTTGGCCTTATATTCTTCAAATTCAAGCATTTTCATTCACAACCTTCATATTATTTCCAACAACATATTATATACAAAAAAGCGCTGCTTGTAAATGTGTTTTTTGCATACGGCTGTGATTTGCAAAAATATCACATATTTACCAAAAAAGAGGACTGATATTTTTTGTCGCAGACGGCTTGATTTGCTCTTTTCATGATGGTATAATCTTTACTGTGTGTGCGATACATACGGAAATTTTTATCAAAATTTTTTCTGGAGGAAAAATCATGAAGAAGATTCTCGCACTGGCTCTGGCACTGTGCATGGTCCTCGCTCTGTGCACCGTCTCCGCTTTTGCTGACGACAAGATCAAGGTCGGTATGGTTACCGACGTTGGCGGCGTCAACGACAAGTCCTTCAACCAGACTTCCTGGGAAGGTCTGCAGGCTCTCGATCCCGAAGTCTTCGAGGTAAACTACCTTGAGTCCAAGACCGATGCTGACTACCAGACCAACATCAACACCTTCATCGATGAAGAGTACGACCTGATCATCTGCGTTGGCTACATGCTGGCAGACGCCACCCGTGAGGCTGCAGAAGCCAATCCCGATCAGAAGTTCGCCATCATCGACGACGCTACCTGCGCCGACCTCGAGAACGTTGCTTGCCTGATGTTCGCTCAGGAGCAGGCTTCCTACCTCGTCGGTCTCGTTGCCGGTTCCGTCACTGAGAGCAACACCGTCGGTTACGTTCAGGGCATGGTCTCCGATTCCATGAACCTGTTCGGCATCGGCTACATTGCTGGTGTTCTCGAGGCTTGCCCCGAAGCAGAAGTTCTCCAGTACAATGCCAACAACTTCGGTGACATCGCCGGCGGCTCCACTGCAGCCAAGGACATGATCACCAAGGGCGCTGACGTTATCTACCATGCAGCTGGCGGCACCGGCATCGGCGTCATCAACACCTGCGCTGAGGAAGGCATCTGGGCCATCGGCGTTGACACCGACCAGTCCACCCTCGCTCCCGACTACGTCATCACCTCCGCTATGAAGCGCGTTGACGTTGCTTCTCAGGACATCTCCAAGGCAGTTGCTGACGGCAGCTACGAGGCCGGCGTACACCTGTACGACCTGTCCAACGGCGGCGTTGACCTGTCCCCCACCCGCGATCACATCCCCGCAGAGGTTCTCGAGACTGTTGAGGCTGCAAAGGCTGCCATCATCGCCGGTGAGTACGTTGTTCCCACCACCGTCGAAGAGTGCCCCACCTTCACTCTGGCCGAGTAATTCTTAATCGCACATAACTTGACTCCACCGCTTTTTGCGGTGGAGTTTTTTTATTATTTCCTCCAATAAGGTGTAGAAAAAATGAGAACCATATGTTAAAATGATGTTTAAGTGTGGCCGCCTGCTGACATTGGGGCGGAAAACAGAAAATTAAAGCCTATACAGTATACAAAGGAGAAAGATTATGGCCTCTTATTATCAGATCAGAAGTCCCCTCTCTCAGGTGACTGACGAACATATGGACAGCTATATTGCTGCGGTTTCCGCTGCGGTTGGCGAAGAATTTACCAAGGTTTCCCTTGAAAAGTATCTTTCCGAAGACTTTGCCCTTTTGTACGTGGCTTCCGGCGGCAGCGAGGGCTACTTCCTTGAAATATTCGAGCAGCTTAAATCCCGCTACTGCTACATCCTCACCAGCGGCGAAACCAACTCCCTGGCTGCATCTATGGAAATTCTTTCCTTCCTCAACAAGCACGGCGGCACCGGTGAAATTCTCCACGGTGACATTGAGGAGATTGCAGCAAAGATAAAGGTTCTGCTGAAGGCTCACAAGGCCAAGGCCAGCCTCCGCGGCAAGAATATCGGCTGCATCGGTAAGCCTTCCGACTGGCTCATTGCCAGCAACTACTGCGAAAAGGCCATGATGGAAAAGCTGGGTCTGGGCTTTGTGGACATCTCCATGGAGGAGATGCTCGCCGAGTACGAAAAGAAGAGTTACCCCGATAATGAGCACGTGCAGATGTTCAAGGGTATGGGCTATGATGAGGCTGAGCTGGAAAAGGCTCTCTACGTCTACGGCGCACTGGAGAGACTGGTGGAGAAGTACAATCTCTGCGGCGTTTCCATCCGCTGCTTCGATTTGCTTGACACTGTGTTCACCACCGGCTGCATCGGCCTTTCCATCCTTAACAACAAGGGCATTTACGGCGGCTGTGAGGGCGACGTGCCCGTGCTGCTTTCCATGGCCATTCTGGGTGCTATAACCGGCGAGGATATGTTCCTTTGCAACGCCAACAAGTTTGACACCAAGGAAGGCACAGCAACCTTTGCCCACTGCACCATTCCTACCACCATGCTCAAAAACTTCACGCTCAACACCCATTTCGAATCCAACATCGGTGTTGCCGTACAGGGCACCTTTGATGAGTTTGACTGCACCATCTTCAAGTGCGAGGGTGATCTGAGCCGCTACCATGCTCAGGAGGGCCATCTCAAGCCCATTCCCTTCTCTGAAATGCTCTGCCGTACCCAGTGCAAGGTTGAGCTGGACGATTTCAGCTACTTCCTCACAAAACCCATCAACAATCACCACCTGATCTGCCGCGGCAAGCACGCAGAGGCAGTGGAGGCTTTCTTCCGCATCATCGGCTGATAATTTCCAAATATAAAGAAATTCTTATACAGGGGGGCAGTCAACTTGTCAAAACAGTATGTGGACATGAATACGCCCGTCATAGAAATGCGAAATATCACCAAGAAATTCGGCGATTTCGTAGCCAATGACGGCATCAACCTTACAGTCCACAAAGGTGAGATCCATGCGATACTGGGTGAGAACGGCGCCGGTAAATCTACCCTGATGAACCAGCTTTACGGCCTTTTCAAGCCCACTTCCGGCGACATCCTTGTCAACGGAAAAAAGATAGAAATGAATAACCCCCGTGACGCCATTGACGCAGGCATCGGCATGGTGCACCAGCACTTCATGCTTGTCCAGCCTTTCACCGTCACGGAAAACATCGTCCTTGGCACCGAGCCTACAAAGGGCATTGCGCTGGACATGGTCACCGCCAGAAAGAACGTGGTGGAAATATCCGAGCGTTACGGTCTGTCCATTGACCCGGATGCAAAGATCGAGGATATCTCCGTGGGTATGCAGCAGCGCGTTGAGATTCTCAAGGCCCTCTACCGCGGCGCGGACATCCTCATTCTCGACGAACCCACCTCCTCTCTCACCCCTCAGGAGATAGTGGAGCTTATCGGCATCATGAGAAACCTTGTCAAGGACGGCAAGAGCATTATCATCATCACCCACAAGCTCAAGGAGATAAAGGCCTCCGCAGACTTCTGCACCATTATCCGCCTTGGCAAGTATATTGACACCGTGGATGTGGACACCGTCACCGAAAATGACCTTGCCAGCATGATGGTGGGCCGCAACGTCACCTTCAAGGTGGACAAGCCCGAGCAGACTCCCGGCGATGTGGTGCTGGACGTTAAGGGCCTGAGATGCGTGGACTACCGTGATGTGGAAGTCGTCCGCAGCCTTGACCTTCAGGTGCGCCGGGGCGAGATCGTGGGCATTGCCGGTATAGACGGCAACGGCCAGATGGAAATGGTGGAGGTCATCACGGGCCTGCGCCGTGGTACTGCCGGTCAGATACTGGTGAACGGCACCGACGTTTTCAACAAGTCCCCCCGCTTCGGCTTTGACCACGGCGTTTCCTCGATCCCTGCCGACCGTCAGAAGCACGGTCTGGTGCTGGACTTCTCCATAGAGGATAACCTTATCCTCCAGAACTACGAGGAAGACCCCTTTGCAAAAAGCTCCATCCTCCAGCGTGAGCCTATTTTCAACCACGCTACCGAGTCTATTGAGCATTTTGATATCCGCCCCGGCGGAAGTGAAAAACGCCCTGCCGGTACTCTCTCCGGCGGCAACCAGCAGAAGGTCATCATCGCCCGCGAGGTTCAGAATGACAAGGATCTGCTTATCGCCGTCAACCCCACCCGAGGTCTGGACGTGGGCGCTATCGAGTATGTGCACCGCTATATCGTGGACCAGCGCAACAAGGGCAAGGCCGTGCTTCTGGTGTCCTTCGAGCTGGATGAGATCATGAGCCTTTCCGACACCATAAAGGTCATTTTCGACGGTCAGATTGTCCACTCCATCCCCGGTAAAGAGGCCAATGAAAACGATCTGGGTCTGATGATGGCAGGAGGCAAGTAATATGGATAAAAAGAAAAATTTAACCACCATCATTTCGGAAAACCGCTTTATCCACACCATTTTCTGCGTTATTCTGGGCTTCCTTGTGGGTGCG
>JAFTXM010000130.1 GCA_017465025.1 Oscillospiraceae bacterium | reverse complement strand
GTGGGCCACCACGTCCGCTTTCAGGTCATAGCCGATTATCTTAGCTTTCATGCCCTTTTTGACGGTGAAATAGTAATAGAGCACAAAGGTCAGGTAGGACTTGCCGCAGCCAAAGTCGAGAATTGTTATTTCATCCCTGCCGCTTTCGGCAAACTCATGGTCGATAAGCTCCACAATGCGGTTTATCTGGCGGAACTTATCGTATTTGGAGCGGATTATTTTAAAGTCCGGAGTGAATACGCCCATATCCACAAGCGCCGGGATAGTTTCCCCCTCGGAGAGGATATAGCTTTTTTCCCGGTTATGGGAGGCTATGCCGCCGGGTACAGGCAAGGATGCAAGAGTCTTTTTCTTATAGCCGCCCTTTGCATTGAGGCTGTACTGGGCGGAAAAATCTGCACAGACAATGAGCACCTGCCGATAATCCCCGTCCAGCTCCCGCTCCACATGATAAAGAAGCTCATCCGCCGTCAGGTTTTTGTGAAAGGCCTTGTTGTCGGCAAAGCTCTCCACCTGATAGAATATGCCGCCTTTCATGCGCAAGGGGCGTATCTGCACCCTGGCAGGGCTGAGCCTGTTCACGCTCTGGCTGAAAACTGCCTTGGACAGCGTGGGGAGAGCCGCCGAAATATCCTGATATATTCTTGAATTGCTCGCCATAGCCTGTCCTCAGCCGCCGAAGAGCCGCTTGAGATTGAGGGCGGCGGCTTTAAGTTCATTCTTGCTGTAGGAGTTATTTTCATCACTGAGCACTGCCGCCACAGCCTCCTTGGGGCTTATGCCGCCGGACACCATGGCATCCACCAGCATGGCTTCTGCCGTGACCGTATGCTCAACCTTGTTGAAGATATAGTCATTGTCTATCTCAATGACCACGGCATACTCGCCCTTGTCGTAGTTGCCCTTGGCCAGAAGCTGATCCTTCACCTTGGAGGGCGTGCCGCGAAAGCTCATCTCGTGGAGCTTTGTAAGGTCATTGCAAAGGCACATACGGACACCTGCATCGCTGTCGATGAAAAAGTCCACCAGATCCATAATGCGCTTTGGAGACTCATAAAGGGCAAAGCTTCTGGTATCGCCCCGGCGCATTTTCTCAAGCAGGCGGCGGCGCTCCACATTTTCCCGTGGGAAGAAGCCCAAGAACATGAAGCTTGAAAGGTCAAAGCCGGAGACGCTCAGCGCTGTGACAGCAGCGCAGCAGCCCGGCACGCCCACGACTCTTATCCCCGCCTCCACAGCGGCCTTGATAAGCTCGTTGCCGGGGTCTGAGATGCAGGGAGTACCTGCATCGGTGATGACCGCAACGGACTTTCCGGAGAGCATTTCGTTTATGAAATACCTGGCCTTGCCGTACTCATTGAATTTATGGTTGGAAACAAGCTTATTTCTTATCTCAAGCTTATTTAAAAGCACCATGGAGCGGCGCGTATCCTCGGCGGCAATAATGTCCACCTCGCTGAGTATCTTTTTGCCCCGGGGGGACATATCCTGAGAATTGCCGATGGGAGTTGCCACGATATAGAGAGTGCCGATAGTCATTTCATCCATTTCAAGTTCATCCTAATAATTATAATATCCGATTGATTATATCTCATTTCATTTCAATATGCAATGAAATAGTCCTGCCAAGGCGCAAAAAACACCCCGATGCGCTCACATCGGGGTGTTCGGAAAGCTTATTCAGCACTCGCAGTCAGCCTGAAGCCAGAGGATAAGTTCCTCCCTGTCTATATCAAGCCCGTCTGCCATGAAAGAGGCCAACTCGTTCAGATCAAGACTCTTGCTGTGGGCAAAGTTGGTAACATTTCCCTGATCCAGATGCACGCTGCGCCCTTCTATATATCCGCACTGGTAGCACATATTCAGGGGAATCTTGCGGTGATTGTCGATAATCAGTTCGTTCTGACAGCGGGGACATTTCATGGTTCTGACCTCCATCGCTTTGTTGATATCATGTTATTACACTCTTTTTTATTATGCAAGAATAGTTATATTTATATCAGGATTTTTGTACAAAGAGTATATTTTCACCCTCGAAAAGCGAGCATTTTGACACATTCTTTGCAAATAAAAAAACAGGCGGATATCCGCCTGTTTTTTCAATTCAAATAGGAGTTCAATCGTCCTGACCGTCATCGCTGATAAGACCGTAGCCGCCCTGCTTGCGCTTGTAGACGACGGAAATGGCCTCGTCGCTGTCCATGTTCTTGAAAACAAAGAATTCGTGACCCAGAAGATTCATCTGCAAAATGGCCTCCTCGGGAGACATGGGCTTGATGGAGAAACGCTTGCTGCGAACGATCTTGAATTCCTCCGTCTCCTCCTCATCCGCAGGCACATATGCAGGCACGACTTCACGCTCCAGTGCCCCCTCGCGAAGACGCTTCTCAAGGCGGGTCTTGTTTCTGCGGATCTGGCGCTCAATGGCTGCCACGCCGGAGTCCACAGAGGCGTACATGTCGTTTGTAAGTTCGCTTGCCCTGTAATACAGGCCGTTGTTGTGGATGGTTATTTCCGCTCTGAACCTGCCGCGCTCAAGGCTGAAGGTAACATAGGCGTCCGCCTCGGTTTTGAAAAAACGCTCCAGCTTTGTGATTTTGCGGATGGAATAGGCTCTCAGATCCTCGGAGGAATCCATCTTTTTCTCGGTGAAAGTGAACTTCATACTGCCAACTCCTTTCATATGCGGTTATTGGTAGGGGAAAGAGCTTCCCTCTTGCGTTGATTATAGCACACAAATTGCACAAAAAGAAGAATTTTTTATTAATTCGAAGTTGTAAGATATCACGGACTTTTCTTCTTTTTTTTGGTAATTCAGCCGAAAAAGCAAAACTCCGCTTTGTTTACCAGCCGTAGCCGGATATTACATTACAGGTGGGCAGTCCCGCCCTGAGGTTCATTACCTGCTGTGCCGTGAGCATGGTGCCTGTCACATTCAGCTGACGCAGATTATAAAGGGCCATGAGTGGCAGCTCTGAGTTTATCATGGTGTTATAGCTCAGATCCAGCGACTCAAGATTGGGCAGGTAGGCAAGGGGCGTAATGTCCGAAAGGGCATTGTAGCTGAGATTGAGGTTTTTCACCATAAACCGGTTGGGTGAGTCCACAAAAGGATAGAGATTTGAAATATTGTTCCTGGCCAGATTGACAGTCTCCGGATTTGTAAACATACGGAAGTTTGAAATGTCGTAGATATTCAGGCCGCTCAGATCAATATTTACGCCGTCATTGCGGATGGAGTACCCATCTATGTACACCATATAGCTCAGCTGGGAGTGGGTAATATTGCAGCCGTAGAGCAGCTGCTTGAGATTATCCATGCTCTCGCCCGAAATCTGGGTGTTGTTCTCAAGATTCAGGGAGCGAAGCCCTGTGAGATTGGCCAGAGGTATGAGCATTTCATCTCTTATGCCGCAGTTGGAAAGGCCGAGCGTCTGAAGGCTTTTCAGATTTCTCAGGGCGGATATGTCACTGAGCGTATTGTCCGATACGTGCAGCTCTGTAAGGTTCGTGATGTTCCCCAGAGGCACAACGGAGGAAAACATATTCCCCGACACATTGAGAAAACTCAAGGAGCTTATGCCCATCAGGGGGCGAAGGTCGGATATGGCGTTGTTGGAGGCGTTGAGCCAGCGAAGATTGGGCAGGTCCATCAGGGGGCTCAGGTCTGAGATGCTGTTGCCGCTGATGTCCAGCTTTTCAAGTTTTTTGCAGTGGGACAGGGCGGAAATATTCTGTATGCCCATTCCGCTCAGATTAAGCTCTGTCACATCGGTTTTGAAGGTGGCTCCGCCAAAGCTTATATCCTGCACTTCCTTCTCCACATTCTCGCTGTGTATGGCGCAGTTGGGCAGTGCATCCGCAAGTGCCTTCAGCTGCCCCTCAGTCAGAACAATGCCCTTGAGACTCAGGGTAGTCAGATTTGTAAGGTTGCACAGGGGGGAAAGGTCGCTTATCTGATTATTGTCCAGATACAGGGTGCGTAGGCCCGTAAGCTGGGCAAGGGGGGAAAGGTCGCTTATAAGATTGTTGCTCAGATTGAGGGTGACAAGGCCGCCCAGCTGGGAAAGGCCGGAAATGTCACTTATGTTGTTGCCCACAAGGGAGAGATTGTCCAGCGCGTAAAGCTGTACTATCTCGCCTATCACATTGTTGCCAAGCCCCATATTGTCCAGCACAAGACCGGTGGTATCGCTTTTGTACTGCTTTGAGGCCACCGTGACCATGTCCGCCTGACTCATTACGCTTTTCCGGCCCTCAAGCTCGTCTATCCATGACACCACCTGCGGATTTGTAATGTCCATCCGGCGCAGAGTCTCCAGCGCCTTGTCGTAGTTTCCAAGAGACTCATAACATTGCGCCGTCATGGCGAGACATTCGTCCGTATCCTCTATAGCTGCCGCCTTGCGAAGATATGTAAGGGCGCTGTCAAAATTGCTGGAATAGTAATTTGAGCGCGCCTGCTCCATATACTCGTTGAAGGCTCTGGTGTCGGACACACTTCTGAGCACCACCGCCAGCAGGATAATCACAAGGGCGCAAAATGCCGAAAACAGAAAATATGCCACGCGTTTTCTCTTTTCCCTGCGGCGCACAGCCTCATAGTCCTGCGCTCTCCGGCGGGCTGTCTGCTCCCCGGTGGACTCGCGGGAGCGCACGGAGTCTGTGTCTTCCCGGGCAGGGCGCAGCCGGTCGGTATCGCGCGGCACTCTCTCCGGGGCGCGGGGCAGTCGGCGGGAGCGCTGTTCATACTCGCCGCGATACCGCCTTTCGCTTTCTCTTTTTCTCATATCAATTCTCCGTATTGCTGGAGTTTATTTCCTCTTTATTTTCGCTTACAGCAGGCTGGGCCGCCGTATCCGGTTTTTCTTCCTTCTTTTCCTCAGGCTGTGGCCTATTCTCCGTCGGGCTGTCCGCTGCCGGAGCCGCTGCCGCGGCAGGAGCGGCCACAGACGCGGGTGCGGAGGCTGCCGCCGTGGTGTTAAGCGCGGGCTTTTTGGGCTTTATGACCACAGGGTCCTTTATCTTGGGGAGATTGGTCTCCTCAAGGAGGGGCTTACGCTTTTTAATGGCAAGGGAGGTGAAAAGGAGCGCCAGCATTATGCACAGCACTGAAAGCTCCTGCATGCCGTCGGAAAAGAGCACGGGATTTGCCGTGTCTCTCAGGGCGGCAAGGTCCTCCACAAACACATGGTAGAGAAAAGGCAGGGCAAAAAGCGGCACAAGCAGCCATTTCGTGCGGATAATGCCCAGTACGGTGCAGCTGTACAAAACCGCTACAAGCACATAAAGGGCAATGCACAGCGCCATATGCAGCATGCTTTCAAAGCTGAAAGCTTTGATTATGAAAAAGGCCACGCCCATGAGCATGGGCAGTATGGTGGCGGGAAAGACCTTATCTCCAAGAAAGCGGAGAATAAGGATAAAGAGCAGACAGGCGGCTACAGGCAGCAGTATCTGCGTTATGGCAAAAAATCTGTCATTCCAGAGCCCCCAGCAGCCTACCACACGAAACACGATGGACAGCATCATAAAGAGCACCGCGTCATGGACGAAGCGGCCCTTTTTGTCCACACAAAATCTCACTTTTGGTTTACGCGCTTTTTCCACAGTTTTGTCCTTCATGCTCTGCTCCTTTCCGATTACTCGGCCCAGTTTCCGTTTTTGAATATGGCGACCTTTTCACCGCTCTCGGTCAGGCCCCATATCTCCATATCCGCTGTACCTATCATGAAATCCTCATGGATCATAGACTCATTTACGCCAAGGGCTCTGGCCTGCTGCGGGGTATACTGGGGGCTGTTTTCAAGGCAGCAGGAGTAGCCGTCACCCAATGCCAGATGGCAGGAGGCGTTTTCATCAAAGAGCGTATTGTAAAAAAGCACACCGCTGCGGCGGATGGGACTGTCATAGGGGACAAAAGCGCACTCGCCCAGCATGGATGCGCCCTCATCCATATTGAGCATCAGTTTGAGGGCATCTTCATTTTTCTTTGCGTGGGCTTCCACCACCCGGCCCTTTTCAAAGCGCAGATAAAAGTCCTCTATCAGAACACCCCTGTAGGAAAGGGGCATGCTGGCACAGACAATGCCCTCGGCATCGCCGCGCATGGGAGTTGTATAGACCTCTTCGGAGGGGATGTTGGCATTGAACAGCACGCCCACGCCCTCCCGCTCGTCACAGCCGCCGCGAAAACGCATCTGGGGCATGAGACCCACGGAGAAGTCCGTACCGCTGCTCTCGCTCTTATAATAAAGTCTGCGTAGCTTGAGAGAGTTGAGCCATGCACTTCGTTTTGTGAGATTATCGTTGTGCTGCTGCCAGGCCTTTATGGGGTCTTCATCCACGCGGGAACAGTCCAGAATAAGCTGCCAGAGCTTTTCAATGGCCTCATCATCCGGCAAGGCAGGGAACACCTTTTTGGCCCATTTGAGGCCGGGAACCGCCGCCACGCACCACTGGTATTTATTCTCCATTGCATCCCTGTAGGGCTTTGTGACCTTGAAGCGCTGCTGCTGAGCCCTGGCCCACTTGTCCTGATCCACGCCGGCAAAAGCATCGGGATCGTCAGAGTCCAGATAGATATTGGCGGGCAGCTCCTCAGTGCGCTTTCTCAGGCGCTCTTCCTCCCAGGACTCCACCTGACCCAGCACTTCCCCGCTCTGATACTGTATGTCCAGACAGCGGGCGGGGGAAAAACGCCACTCCAGCTCCACCTTGGACGCACCGGCCTGATAACACTCGTCTATCAGAAGCTCAAGAAACTCAAGCTGTTCCGGCTCTGTGCGGATAAGGACCTTCTGGCCGGGCTGTACATTGATGCCCATGCGGGCGATAAGGCGGGCATATGCGCGCAGTCTTGCTTTATCCATAGCTGAAATCCTTCTTCAAAAAAGGGCATAGTCCTTCGTATTTTAATGATTGATTATAGCATATTGATGCCTCTATCGCAAGTGCGACAATGAGGGAGATATTTTTATTGCCATAATATGCGCTATCATGATATAATTT
>JAFTXM010000129.1 GCA_017465025.1 Oscillospiraceae bacterium | reverse complement strand
ATCAACAGCGCAGAACTGGAAAAGTATTTCGGCAAGGAAAAGACACCCAGAGAAATGAAAGACCAGATTATAAAGCTCTTGGACGAGTGGAAGGAGAAGCAGCCGCAGGAGCTTGCCAAATCGGAAAAGAAAGCAGATAAGTAACATTAAGCCGGGATAGCCCTGGCTTGTTTGTTAGGGGGTGAATATATGTTGCATGAACCGGTATTGGAAGCCTTTGTTACAAACCTTGGACGGTATAACGAGGTCTTTCTTATCGGGGAATATCTGAAACTCCCAGCTACCACCGAGGAAGTGCAGAAATTGCTCAAGGCCATTGGCGTGGACGGCGTTCGCTATGAGGAGATATTCATAACGGACTATGAGTGCCATGTGTCCGGCCTTTATGATGTGCTGGGCGAATATGAGAGTATTGACGAGCTCAACTATCTGGCGGGGCTTATTGATGAAATGGACAGATGGGAGCTTGAAAAATTTGAAGCAGCGGTATGCCACGGCGAACACAGCGGCAGTGTCAGAGAACTCATTAACCTTGCCCAAAATCTGGACTGCTACGAGTTCTATTCGGACATCAGTGACTGTGACGATTTGGGCCGTATGTATATTGAGGAATACAATGCCCTGTCCATACCCGAAAGCATCATCAACTACTTTGACTTTGAAGCCTACGGGCGGGATGTGCAGATGGAAGAGGGCGGTGAGTTCGTAAATGGCGGCTATATCGTGGACAGCGGCAACAGCTTCACAGAGTTTTACACAGACCGTGAGGATATCCCGGAAGAGTTCTGCATCTTTGCCTATCCCAAGCTGCCTATCCGTGAGCAGATAGCCGCGTTCAAAGAAGGCGTACCGGATGTGGGGCTGCGCGAAAGCCGCACCATGCCGGAATACGACAGATAAGGAGATGAATTGCATATAGAAACTACGAAAGTTCTTGTGGTTGAGCCTGAAAAGGAACCATATGTAAAAGAAATAAGCAGCGGCCTCAGTTCCTTGCAGAAGGAGGTGGGCGGTTTTATTGAGGCGGTCTATCCCTTTGAAGATCCCGTGGCCATTATCTGCAATGAGGAGGGGAAGCTTGAGGGCCTGCCCCTCAACCGTGCTCTACGTGATGAGGACGGTCATGTGTACGATATCATTGCCGGTACTTTCCTGATTGCCGGTTTGAGTGAGGACAATTTCTGCTCTCTAGATGACGCGCAGATTGAAAAGTTTTCTGCCATGTACAAAAGCCCGGAGCTTTTTATGCGCTTTGGCAGCCGCACACTTGTTATCCCCGCAGAGGAAAGGGCTATGCCGGATAAGGAAAAGAAAAGCATGGACATGGAAAGGTAAGGACAATTTGTCCCGAAGCAGAAAGGGGTGATGCTTAGTGGTGGATGAGGATATATCCCGGCGCAGCATAGCCATAACGGTAAAAACGGCGAAGCTCAGTGCCAGAGCCTTGGCCTATGTGCTGGCAAGTGTCGGTAAAAAGCTTTCAAATCATGAGCTGCCCCACGGCAAGATGAGCGTTAAAAAGCTTATGTCCCACGGTGCTGCGGCAAGCAGCATAGAGCTTTCCGGTGATACCGCGCTCTTTGATCGGGTGGCTCGGAAGTGGAATGTAGACTACGCCTTTTACAAGACAGAGCCGGGAAAGTATCTGCTTTTCTTCAAATCCAATCAGGCCGATGCCATGACCGCCTGCTTTGCCGAGTATTCCAAAAAGGTGCTCAGGCGGGAAAAGGCTGAAAAGCTGCCCATCAGGGAACAGATAGAAAAGGCCCGAGAAGCCATAAGCAAAAAGGAACGGCAGCGTGTAAAGGAGCGAGAGCATGAAAGATAAGTTGAAAAAGTATCTGCTTCCAAATCTGCCTTACTTCTTTATCCTGTGGTTCTGTCTGAAACTGGGCACGGCCTATCGTCTTGCCGGTAAAGAGCTTATTCGTTTGCCCCAGTACATAGGCACAGCCTTTGCAGAACTTGCACCGGGGCTTAATATCTTTGACTGGCTTGTGGGCATTGTGGGTGCTGCGCTGTTTAGGGTACTTATTTATTACCGGACTCAGAACGCCAAGAAGTTCAGGCGTGATGAGGAGTACGGTTCGGCGCGTTGGGGCAACGAAAAGGACATCCAGCCCTTTGTTGACCCCAAGTTTGAAAACAATGTCATCCTCACCGGTACGGAGCTTCTCACCATGAACACCCGGCCCAAGATACCGGCAAATGCCCGAAACCTGAACTGCTGCGTTATAGGCTCATCCGGCTCTGGCAAAACGCGCTTTTGGCTGACACCGCAGCTCTTACAGGCTCATTCTTCCTATGTCTGCGTTGACCCAAAAGGTGGCGTGCTCACTCAGGTGGGAAGCTTTCTTCAAAGCCGGGGCTACAGGATTAAGGTATTCAACAGCATAGATTTTTCAAAGTCCATGCACTATAACCCCTTAGCCTATATCCGCAACGAGGCGGACATTCTCAAATTCGTCAACACCCTAATTACCAACACCAAGGGTGAGGGAAAAGAGGGGGACCCATTCTGGACGAAGGCCGAGACACTTTTATACTGTGCGCTCATTGCCTACATCATATTTGAGGGACCGGAGCAGGACAGGAACCTGAACAGCTTGGTGGATATGCTAAGCAGCATGGAAACAAGAGAGGATGATGAAGACCATATGAGCCCAGTGGACTATATGTTCAAGGGGCTTGAAAAGCGAAAGCCGGATTGCTTTGCGGTGAAGCAGTATAAAAAATATAAGCTTGCAAGCGGCAAGACGGCAAAATCCATCCTCATTTCCTGCGGTGCTCGACTTGCGCCTTTTGACATTCCCCAGCTTCGAGAGATTATGAGCTATGACGAGATGGAGCTTGACCTTATAGGCGACAGGCGCACGGCAGTATTTTTCATAATTTCAGACACCGACAGCACCTACAATTTCATCGTGGCTCTGGCCTTTTCCCAAATGTTCAATCTGCTCTGCGAGAGGGCGGATAATGTCCACGGCGGCAGGCTGCCTCATCATGTACGTGTGCTATGGGATGAGGCTGCGAACACCGGACAGGTGCCAAACCTTGAAAAGCTTGTGGCAGTTATCCGCTCCCGCGAGTGCAGCCTGACACTGTTCTACCAACAGCTTGCGCAGTGCAAAGCCATCTATGATAAGAACGCCGAGACTATCCTCGGCAACATGGACAGCGTTGTGTTTCTCGGTGGACGCGAAAGCTCCACCATTAAAGAAATTTCGGAGAACTGGCTGGGTAAAGCTACCATATCCATGCAGACAGAGAGCCGTACCCGAGGCCAGTCTGAAAGCTACGGGCAGAATATGCAGCGACTGGGCCGTGAGCTGATGACTCCAAGCGAGCTGGCTACTATGCCGGGAGATAAGTGTATCTTGCAGCTTCGCGGTCTGCCGCCGTTCATGTCGCCCAAGTATGACCTGAAAAAGCATCCCAATTTCAGGTACACGGCAGAGGCTGACAAGCGCAAAGCCTTTGATCTGGACAAGCTCATAAAACGAAAAAGACCGCCGGGGCCGGAGGAGCCCTGTGCGGTCTTTGTTGCAGAGGTGCCGGAAACGGTGCTCACAGAAGAGGACGAGGATATCCTCAACTATGATGACATCGACGATCCGGAAGCCTTTGCCTGATGGGACATTTTGTCCCGAAGTATAGAAAGGAGAATTTTATGGCATTTTTTACATCCGCTATTGATACTTTGCAGACCCTTGTTGTTGCCCTCGGTGCCGGTCTTGGCGTGTGGGCCGAGCTAAATCTGCTGGAGGGCTACGGCTCAGATAACCCCGGTGCCAAGAGCCAGGGCATAAAGCAGCTTATGGCAGGCGGCGGTATTATCTTGCTTGGCACTACCCTTATCCCCACTCTTTCTACCCTGTTTTAAGACATGGGTATTCTTACCGAATGGATCAGTGACTGGTTAAAAGAGATTTTGATTGAAGGCATCCTTGGCAACTTGGATGGCCTTTTTGATAATGTCAACGCCCGTGTAGGGGAGATAGCAACTCAGGTGGGAACCACCCCGGCGAACTGGAACGCCGGGGTGTTCTCTTTGATACAGCAGTTATCCGAGACGGTGATACTGCCTATCGCGGGACTGATCCTTCCATTTGTTGCAACCTATGAACTGATTCAACTGATAATTGAAAAGAACAATCTGCATGATCTGGATTATTGGATTTTCTTCAAGTGGATGTTCAAGACCGCTGCCGCAATT
>JAFTXM010000128.1 GCA_017465025.1 Oscillospiraceae bacterium | reverse complement strand
CGGCTGCGCTTTTTTGAAACGATTACGCAAAGCGAGAAAAAGGCATAGACACTCAAAATTGCCTGAAGATAAAAAAGAAATATATTGGCAAACTCATTCATGTGCATATCCACGGGGTTGGGCAGCACACATATAAAAACCGTAAACAGCAGCCAGGACGCCGCGCTGAGCTTTCCGCTCACCTTCTCTTCCAGCCGGAAATTCCTGCATAGATATCCGCCGAGAAAGAAAAGCTCCACCACACAGGCAGTCTGAATATGCCAGGGCAGCTTTAGTCCGACTTTGCAGAGGATAATACCGATTATAAGCACCGGAACGGAAAGGGCGCAGACAGCCCACAGCCTGCCCGTCGCAATTTTATTTGCCGCCTTGTATACCCAGTAGAATATTATTTCAACTGTGAAAAGGCAGGAGAAAAACCACATGGCATCAAGTTCCCCCGCCACCTGCAGCAATATACCGACAAGCCTGTCTGTCAAGGACTCGCCGCCTATTAGTACGGATTCAAGTATGCCAAGACTGCCGAACATGAAAAGAGGCACAATAAGCTTCCAGAACTTGTTGACCACAAACTCTCCGAAGCTGCCCTTGGGGGAGAAAAAATAGCCGGAAACGAAGAAAAAAACAGCCAGAAAGAAGGGAGTATAGAAAGGGTTTACCCATTGGGGATGGGGGAAATGGGAAAAAACCACCACAAGCATAGCAAGCCCCTTTGTAAAATCAGCCCAGTCCAGTCTCTTTTTCAATGCGCTCATTTTTTTCTCCTTTCGCTTGCTGCCGGTATATTTTACACTTCTTTCGCTCTTCTGACAAGCCGTTATTTCGCTTTACTTGACGGGCGGCGTGGAAAAAGCTTATAATTGCGCTACAAAAACGCTAAGGAGACGCATTATGCAGATAAAAATTAAAAAGCTCCGCGAAAACGCCACTGTACCCACAAGAGGCTCTGCCAGTGCCGCAGGCTACGACCTTTACGCCTGTCTTGACGCACCTGTGACTATAGCTCCCCACGCCACCGCCATGATAGGCACAGGGCTTTCCGTAGCCATTCCGGAGGGCTATTTCGGCGCAGTATTTGCAAGAAGCGGCCTTGCCGCAAAGCAGGCGCTGCGCCCTGCCAACTGCGTGGGCGTGTGCGACAGCGACTACCGGGGCGAATACATTGTAGCGCTGCACAATGACGGGGATTGCGAAAGAACAGTGGAAAGCGGTGAGCGTATCGCCCAGCTTGTGGTTATCCCCTATCTGTCCGTGGAGTTTGACGTGGTGGATGAGCTGGACGAGACGGCCCGCGGCGCAGGCGGCTTCGGCTCTACCGGAAAATAGGCGAAGTTACGCTTTCGGGCATAGAATATAAGGGGTGAATGACTGTGGATAAGCGGGGCAAATTTCTGGATAAATATCTGGCTGTTGCCCATGTGCGCCGACTTATTCTGGTAGAATACGAGAAAGATAGCCGGGCAAGGCTGGAGCTTTGGTGTAAGGACGGCGGAGTCTGGGAAATGGAGCTTGACTGCGAGGCTTTTGTAGGAAAGGCAGGCGTGGGCCGGGCTGCGGAAAATGACAGCAAGACCCCACTGGGGGATTATGGCATGGTCTGCGCTTTCGGGATAGAGCCGGATCCGGGTTCAGGGCTACAGTACATACCGGTGGATGAGCACACATGGTGCTGCGGGGACAAGGCGGCATACAACCGCATCATCGACATAAGAAATTGTCCCCACTCCTGCCGGGGTGAGCACATGGCGGACTATGCCCCTGAATATAACTATGGACTGTTCTTCGACTACAATGCAAATGGCACTCCCGGCCTTGGCTTTGCCATATTTCTCCACTGCAAGGGCGATAAGCCCTATACCGGAGGCTGCATCGCCGTGGACGAGGAGATAATGATAAAGCTTTTGCAGACAGTGGATGAAAACAGCAGAATTTGCATATTCTGACAATAAAGATACGGCCTTGGGGCAATTCCCGGGGCCGTATCTTTTTATTGATATTACATTTCAAAGAGATTGAGCTGATTGCTCTCGGGCATATCGCCAAGGGCGCCAAGCTCCCGCAGGGCATCGATATGGCTCTGGCTGACCTTGGGGCAGGCA
Organism: Oscillospiraceae bacterium; assembly: GCA_017465025.1. Taxonomy (GTDB): domain Bacteria; phylum Bacillota; class Clostridia; order Oscillospirales; family Oscillospiraceae; genus Limivicinus. Next base: position 3,945 of record JAFTXM010000128.1, on the reverse strand, counting down.
GCGGAGAGTTCTTCCGCGGAGATAAAGGTCTGCCCTGTCTCCTTCACGCGGCCCAGCTCCTGCGCCGCCGTCTCACCCAGACCGGGGACGGACACAAAGGGCGGGCGAAGCTGCTTGTCCCCCACGATGAGAAACTTTGTGGCATCGGACTGATAAAGGTCGATATCCGCAAACTCGAAGCCTCGCATATTGAACTCGTACACAGCCTCAAGAGTCACCAGCAGATCTTCCTCGTTGGCGGTGAGGTCGCGCTTTTTCATGTCGTTTATCCTGCGGCGCACATCGTCCGTACCGCCGCACATCAATGTTGCGTCAAAGCCGCCCTTCTGGCTGCGTCTGTAGAAATAGGCGCTGTAGAAAGCAAGGGGCCTGTGCACCTTGAACCATGCAATGCGGAAAGCCATCATAACATAGGCCACGGCATGAGCCTTGGGGAAGAGGTAGGCGATCTTGCGGCAGGATTCAATATACCAGTCGGGCACATTGAACGAGCGCATCTGCTCCTCCGCATCGCCGGGGAATTTGCCGCTGCGCTTGACCTTGCCCTTACGCACATCCTCCATGACCTTGAAGGCCAGAGAGGGCTGCATGCCCACGGAGATAAGGTAGAGCATAATGTCGTCGCGGCAGGAGACCGTCTCATTGACATCGGCAATTTTATTGACGACAAGGTCGCGGATATTGCCGGCCCACACGTCCGTACCGTGGGAGAAGCCGGAAAGGCGCACGAGGGTTGAAAAGCGGCTGGGCTGGGTATCGGTGAGCATCTGGCGGGTGAAGGGAGTGCCGAATTCCGGCACGCCGATGCTGCCGGTTTTGCCGATGATGGGGTCATCATCGGGAAGGCCCAGAGCCGCAGGACTTGTGAAGATGGACATGGTTTCCGGGTCTGAGAAGGAGATGAGCTTTGCGTCCTCCCCTGTCATATCCTCGAGCATACGGATCATGGTGGGGTCATCGTGGCCCAGCTCGTCCAGCTTGAGGAGATTATCCTCCATGCAGTGATATTCAAAGTGGGTGGTGATGATATCGCTGTTGGGGTCGTCCGCCGGGTGCTGCACGGGGCAGAAGTCCGTAACATCCATATCCTGCGGAATGACCACAAGGCCGCCGGGGTGCTGACCGGTGGTACGCTTGATGCCCACAAGGCCCTGAGAAAGTCTGTTTTCCTCGGCCTTGGTGGCCTTGACACCGTGCTCCTCCAGATACTTTTTCACATAGCCGAAGGCGGTTTTCTCAGCAAGAGTGCCGATGGTACCGGCGCGGAAAACATGGTCTGAGCCGAAAAGCGTTTCGGTATATTTATGGGCCTTGGCCTGGTACTCACCGGAGAAGTTAAGGTCGATATCGGGGGTTTTTTCGTTGCCGGGGAAGCCGAGGAAGGTTTCAAAGGGGATATCAAAGCCGTCCCGGTTCATGGCTGCGCCGCATTCGGGGCAATTCTTCTCCGGCATATCCGCACCGCAGCCGAAGCTGCCGTCGGTGACAAACTCGCTGTGGCAGCACTCCGGGCAGACATAGTGGGGCGGCAGGGAGTTTACTTCCGTGATGCCGGACATATAGGCCACAAGGGATGAGCCAACGCTGCCGCGGCTGCCCACCAGATAGCCGTTGGCGAGAGAGTTTTCCACCAGCTTCTGGGCGCTCATATAGATAACGTCATAGTTATGGTCGAGGATGGTTTTAAGCTCCACGTCCACACGGTCCTTCACGATGGCAGGCGGGTTTTCACCGTAGATGCGGTGCATCTTGCCGTAAACAAGGTCTGTAAGCAACTGGGCGGAGTTTTCAATTTTCGGCGGGAAAAGCTCCTTGGGCAAAAGCTCTATCTCCTCCACCTGATCTGCTATGGCGCGGGTATTGGTGACAACCACCTCATAGGCAGTCTCTTTTCCCAGATACTCAAATTCTCGGAGCATCTCGTCAGTGGTGCGGAAGAATATGGGGCAGTCCCTGTCCGCATCGGAAAACTTCTTGGCGGCCTGCAAAATCTTTCTGTACTGCTCGTCCTCAGCGTCCATAAAATGCACGTCACTGGCGGCAACAACGGGCTTGCCAAGCTTTCTGCCCAGCTCAAGGATAGTGCGGTTATAGTCCTGCAGCACTTTTTCATCCTTCACCCTGCCGTTTTCCACAAGGAAGGCATTGTTGCAGATAGGCTGTATCTCAAGATAGTCATAGAAAGAGGCTATCTTTTCAAGAGTTCTCTTGTCCTTGCCGTCCATTACGGCGCCGTAAAGCTCACCCATACCGCAGGCAGAGCCTACGATTATGCCCTCTCTGTGCTGTATAAGCAGGCTTTTGGGGATAATGGGGCTGCGGTGGAAATACTTGAGGTAGGACTGGGATATCATCTCATAGAGATTTTTAAGGCCCTTGCGGTTTTTCACCAAAAGCACCATGTGATAGGTTTTGGCGTGCTCGGTGCGGCGGAGAGTATGGTAGAGCTTCTCCACCTCGTCAAGGGTCTTTGCGCCCTGACGCTGGAGCATGGGGATGAACTTGTCCATTATCCGGGCTACCACCATGGCATCATCGGAGGCCCGGTGGTGGTTGAACTGTGGAAGCTGCAAGTGGTTTGAAACGATATCCAGCTTAAAGCGCTTCAGCTCCGGCAAAAGGGCCTGAGAGAGCGCCAGAGTGTCCAGAAACACAGGCTCGAATTTAAGGCCGTTTCTGTTGGCGGCGGCGGTCATGAAGCCCACGTCAAAATGGGCGTTGTGGGCGATAAGGGGGCGCTCGCCTATGTAGTCGATAAACTGCTGCATGGCGGTCTTCTCATCGGGTGCGCCCTGCACATCGCTGTCCCTGATGCCGGTGAGCTTGGTTATCTCGGGCGGTATATGCATTTTGGGGTCAACGAAGGTGTTGAAGGTGGAAATGATATTGCCGCCTGAGAAGATTACCGCGCCTATCTCGGTCATGCGGTCGTTCATGGCGTTAAGGCCCGTGGTCTCAATGTCAAAGGCCACAAACTCCGTATCAAGGGGCAGGGTGCTTTTGCCCATGACGGCCCGGTTGCCGTCCATGTCGTTGGCGTAGTAGGCCTCAAGGCCGTAAATTATCTTAACGCCGTGTTTCTTGCCCGCCTTCCACATGGGGGGGAAGGCCTGAGCTACGCCGTGGTCGGTGACGGCGACGGCTGGCATGCCCCAGTAGGCAGCCCGCTTTACCACCTCCGCCGGGTCGGTGAGCGCGTCAAGGGCGGAAAAGCGGGTATGCAGATGCAGCTCCACGCGCTTTTCCTCAGCATCGTCTGTGCGTATTTTCTTTTTGGTTTTGACGATGTTTTTGGGGTCCAGAACCATGTCATCGTCAAACTTATTGTAGCTTATATCCCCCTGCACCAGAAGATGGTCGCCCTGGGATATCTTGCTGACAATGGATTTGTCGTCATCGGGTCTGAAATAGCGGGAGACACGGATGGAGTTTGTTCTGTCGGTAATGTCAAAGCTCAGCACCGCAGCGCCGCTTTTGGGGATAGTGCGGCTTGAAACGGCGATAACATCCCCCTCCACGGTGACACGGCCCGATTCCAGCGTGATTTCGCTCATGGGAGAGGGCTTTTTCTTTATGCTTCTGCCGAAAAGCACATCTCCCCCGCTGCTGCCGGTGGGCGCGGAGGTACTGCTCTCGCTGGCCACCACCGGGTTTACGCGGGGATAGTCGGGGATGAGGACAACGGTTTTCAGGCCGTAGATATCCCGCAGGGTGTCGGAGAGTTTAGTTACTTCCGCAGGTGAGGGCATGGCGGCAAACCATGCAGCAATGCTCATGGTCTGCTCTACCAATATTATTTTTACCTCGGTCACATATGCTTTTTCCAGTCCTCCCGCAAAGTCCCCGAAGGGGGCGCAGTCGGGAAAGATGGTGAGAAAGGGCGTATGCTGGCTCATTTATTCTCTCCGTCGTTTTCTATAAGCTCCATGAGTGCGTCACAGAGCT
>JAFTXM010000127.1 GCA_017465025.1 Oscillospiraceae bacterium | reverse complement strand
ATATCATTAACCCCAGTTCCGGTCACCCCGTGACAAACTCTCTCCAGAGCGTTACCATCATCTGCGAGGACGGCACGCTGGCCGACTGCCTTTCCACCGCCATGTTCGTATGCGGCGAGACCAAGGCCATAAACTACTGGCGTACCCACGGCGGCTTTGAAATGATCCTTGTGAACAAGGACAATAAAATCATATGCACCAAGGGGCTTATCGAGGAATTTACCCTTGTAAACCAGAACTATACCCTTAAATTTGTGGAGTAATATATATCTATGGCAGACCTGAGCACCGATATCCGGTACATCAAGGGAATAGGAGAGAAAAAGGCGCTGGCGCTTAACAAGCTGGGCGTCTTTTCTCTTCATGACCTTATTTCCTATTACCCCAGGCGCTACGAGGACAGAAGCAGCTTCAAGCCCATCGCCATGACCGTGTCCGATGAAAATGTCTGTATCCAGGCCATCGTCGCCGATACCCCCAGACTCAGCAGAGTACGCCGTGGGCTGGACATCGTCAAGTTCAGGGCTGTGGACGAGAGCGGCTCAGTTGACATAACATATTTTAACCAAAGTTATGTCAAAGACCAGTTCGTGCGCGGAGAGCAATACAACTTTTATGGAAGAATAGAGGTCAAGGGCGCAAGGCGCAGCATGACAAACCCCGTGCACGAAAAGTCCGGGAGCGCCAACAGCGTGACCGGGCGGATAGTGCCTGTGTATCGGCTGACAGCGGGGCTTAATCAGCGGCTTTTGCAGCAGGCAGTCCGCCAGGGGCTTGACAGCTGCCTGAGCTATATTCCGGACGTGCTGCCTGCCGATGTGGTGGAGAGATGCCAGCTGCCCCAGTGCGGCTATGCCTATGAGAACATCCACTTTCCCGCTGATTTTGAAGCCCTTGAGCTGGCCCGCAGGCGGCTTATTTTTGAGGAGCTTTTCGTGCTGGCCTGCGCTCTCGGCAGGATGCGCGAAGAACGGATACGTGAAAGCAGCATCCCCCTGAAAGCTGCGGACATGGCTGAATTTTACGCAGCCCTCCCCTTCTCTCTGACAAATGCCCAGCGCAGAGCCATTGAAGAAGCGCTCTCCGATATGTGCTCGGGCTGCGTTATGAACAGGCTTGTACAGGGCGATGTGGGCAGCGGCAAAACCATGGTGGCGGCAGCCCTTATATGGCAGTGCTATAAAAACGGCCTGATGAGCGCCTACATGGCGCCTACGGAAATTCTGGCAGAGCAGCATTATGTAAACTTGTCCGCTCTGCTTGAGCCATTCGGGATAAAAACCGCGAAGCTGACCGGGGCTATGAGCGCCAAGGAAAAGCGGCAGGTAAAATCTCTGCTGCAAAGCGGTGAGATAGACCTTGTTATCGGCACCCACGCCCTGTTTTCATCGGATGTGGAATACAAAAACCTCTCCCTTGTAATAACCGATGAGCAGCACCGCTTCGGCGTAAAGCAGCGCTCGGCGCTTATTTCAAAGGGGGCAAAACCCCACGTGCTGGTCATGTCGGCAACTCCCATTCCCAGAACGCTGGCTCTTATCATCTACGGTGATCTGGATGTGTCCGTTATAGACGAGCTGCCCCCGGGGAGAAAAACCGTGGACACCTTTGCGGTAGATGAAAGCTACAGAGCAAGGCTCAACGGTTTTATCAAAAAACAGTGCGCCGAAGGGCGGCAGGTGTTTGTGGTCTGTCCCATGGTGGAGGAGAACGAGGAGCTGACAGTAAAGCTGAAAAGCGCACAGGAGCACGCCGCGGCGCTGGCAGCCCAGTTTCCGGAGCTTAAGGTGGGCTGCGTACACGGGCGGATGAAGGCCAGAGATAAGGATGCCGTAATGGCGGCATTTGTCAGTGGTGAGACGGACATACTCGTGGCAACAACGGTGATAGAGGTGGGCGTGGACATTCCCAATGCCGCGCTTATGATCATAGAAAATGCGGAGCGCTTCGGGCTTTCACAGCTGCACCAGCTGAGAGGCCGGGTGGGGCGCGGAGTGCATAAGAGCTACTGCATACTGGTGTCCGACGCGGACAACGAGGAGAGCCGGGCGAGACTTAAAATAATGTGCCAGACCAACGACGGCTTCAAAATTTCCGAGGAGGATCTGCGGCTGAGAGGCCCCGGCGACTTCTTCGGGGCAAGACAGCACGGTCTGCCGGAAATGCACCTTGCGGATCTGGGCGGCGATGTGAACGTGCTGCAGCGCGCCCAGACAGAGGCAAGGCTGCTCCTTGAGCGGGACGGCAGCCTTGAAAACCCGGAGCACCGCGCCCTGAGAGCGCGGGTAGAGCGGCTTTTTACGCTGAGTCAGGACAGCTTTAATTGAGAAAAGGTGGTTAAACCCATGAAAAGCAAATATTGCGGATACGCAGGCAGGGTAATGGAAATCGACCTTGGCAGCCAGTCCGTATGTGAATACCCCTGGAGTGATGAGCAAAGAGAACTTTATCTGGGCGGTAAGATAATGGCGGCAAAAATCCTCTGTGAGCACCTGACAGGACAGGAAGCGGCTTTCTCCGAGGATAACTGGCTTGTAATCGCCACAGGGCCGCTGACCGGCACCGGTGCGCCCAGTTCCGCCCGCTTTGATATCTCCGCCATTTCACCGCTGACCGGTATTCTGGCCTCCTCCAACTGCGGTGGAAGCTTCGGCTTTCACCTGAAAAAGGCCGGATATGACGCGCTTATCATCAAGGGTAAGTGCAAGGGGCATAAATGGCTTGAGATAAACGACGATGAATTTATCTTCCACGACGCGGGAGAGCTTTGGGGCACGAGCACCGGAGAGTGCCATCAAATGCTCTCAGAGCTGACAGGCAAAAAGAATTTCGGCAGGCTGTGCATAGGCCCTGCCGGGGAAAATCTTGTAAAATACGCCGCCGTCATATCCGATGAAAGAGCCGCCGGTCGCACAGGCATGGGCGCTGTGCTGGGCTGGAAGGGTCTTAAGGCCATTACCGTATGCGGAAGCAAAAGCCTTGAAGTATACGACCGGGAAAAAACCGCTGCATATATCAAAAAGTGGGTGGCCTATCTTAAAAATCATCCGCTGACAGGCAGCCAGCTGCCCAATATGGGTACGGCGGGGCTTGTAAGCTCCATGCAGGCCCACTCCCTTCTGGCAACAAGAAACTACGCCGCAGGTCAGTTTGAGGATTTTGAGAGTGTCAGCGGCGAAGCTCTGGCGGAAAAGTACAATGTGAATAACTCCGGCTGTCTGGGATGCACAATAAAATGCCGCAGAAACGTGACGGTAGAGAATAAGCTTGTCAAAGGCCCGGAGCTTGAAACGCTGGTGCTGCTGGGCAGCAATCTTCTGAACCGTGACATTGAGAGCGTGCTGGAGCTTAACTACCTTGCAGACGAGCTGGGCCTGGACACCATATCCTGCGCCAATACTATCGCATGGGCAATGGAGGCCAACGAGAAGGGTTTATGGAAAAATGGCCTTGAATTTGGCAAGTGTGATAATCTGCCCACGATATTTGAGGACATCGCCCACCGCCGCGGCATCGGTGATGAGCTTGCCGAGGGCAGCAAAAGGCTCAGCGAAAAGTACGGAGGCCGTGACTTTGCCATACACAGCAAGGGTCTGGAGCTTGCCGCCTACGAGCCGAGGCGCGCCGTGGGTCAGGGGCTGGGCTACGCCGTTGCAAACCGGGGCGGCTGCCATATAAACGGCGGCTATGCGGTCATCGCCGAGGGTCTGGGGCTCAATGCCGACCCTCAGACCCCCAAGGCCAAGGCCGACCTTACCATGCTGCTGCAAGACCTGATGGAAGCTATTTCCGCCTCCGGGCAGTGCATTTTCACCTCCTACGCCTTTTTCCCCAAAGCGCTGCTGGCAAAGCCCAACGGTATTCTGACAAAGAGCGTCAACGCCCTTCTGCCCCACCTGGGCTGGGCCATGCGCTTTATCAACCGTTTCCCCCGCCTGTTTGCGGTAAATCTGCCCATTATCCACCATACGGGCATTATAAAGCACGCCCTTGGCATGAAGATGGACTTAGGCCGCTATATTGAAATCGGAGAACGGGGCTACACCATGGAGCGGCTTATAAACACCCGCTTCGGGATAAGCGCGGAAAACGACAGGCTGCCAAAGCGCCTGACCGATGTGCCACAGGACCCCAATGACCCTACAACAAAAGTTCCCCTTGAGACAATGAAGCGCACATACTACAAGGCCCGTGGCTGGGATGATAATGGCATACCCACGGAAAAGACCCTCAAGCGGCTGAAGATAAAATAATAAAAGTGCAAAACCGCTGCTGCCCTATAGACGGGCAGCAGCGGTTTTTATAATCACTATCAAAGGTTTACAGGTCCAGCTTCAAATCGTTCTCGCCTATCCAGCCCCATTTGCGCAGAGGCAGGGCAAAAAGCCAGCTGAGAAGAGCGGGCAGCACAAAGCAGACAAGCACAAGACCCAGCCAGTCAAAGCCTGTGATGGCAGCCTTTGCGCCGCTGGCCACATCCGCAAGCCAGCCGGAATACACGCCGATTTGCCCCACAAAGCCGCAGGTACCCATGCCGGAGGATATGGCAGCGCCGTTCATCTCAAGCTTGAAAACGCAGGTGGCAACAGGGCCGGTAACGGCGGCAGCCAGTGTGGGCGGTATCCAGATACGGGGATTTTTCACGATATTGCCCATTTGCAGCATACTGGTGCCTATACCCTGGGCCACAAGGCCGCCCCAGCGGTTCTCCTTAAAGCTCATGACAGCAAAGCCCACCATCTGGGCGCAGCAGCCTGCAACGGCAGCGCCGCCCGCCAGACCCACAAGGCCCAGAGCCGCGCAGATAGCAGCGCTGGATATGGGCAGAGTCAGAACTATGCCCACCACCACGGACACCACAATGCCCATAAAGAATGGGTGCAGCTCGGTAGCCCACATGACCATTTTTCCGAAGGCGGAGGCCGCCGCCCCCACAGGCTCGGCGATGAGCGCCGCAGCACCCACACCGATGAGGATGGTGACAATGGGGGTGACAAGGATATCCACCTTGGTTTCCTTGCTGACGGCCTTGCCGAACTCCGCAGCGATAATGGCCACAAAGAACACCGCCAGAGGGCCGCCTGCGCCGCCCATGGCATTGGTGGCAAAGCCCACAGGGATAAGGGAGAAGAGCACCATTGGCGGCGCCTGCAGTGCAGAACCGATGGCCACCGCCATGCCCGGGCCGACCATCGCCGAGGCAAGGCCGCCGATGGTATAGCTGGCGGACCCTTCACCGCTGCCTATGCTTACTATAACGGCCTTCAAAAAGCCGATATTGAACTGAGTGCCAAGGGTGTTGAGGATAGTGCCCACCAGCAGTGTGCAGAAAAGACCCTGAGCCATGGCGCTCATGGCATCTATAAAATAGCGTTTTGCGGAAAAGACGATGTTTTTGCGCTTGAGAAAGGATGTGAAGCCGCCCATGCCAAGATTTCTCCTTGTTTTTCTGTGAATATTATACCGAAGCTTTCACGGTGAAAGCGCCTTTTTCATAAACCAAAAGTCCCGGAAAGCTCCCGAGACTTTTACTTTATTTCATACTACCGCCATTTCGCCCTGCAGTGCAGTATTGAGGGCTGTAATCATAAGAGATTTTGCACCCTCTGCATCCCTCGCCAGAAGAAGCTCAACAAGCTTTTTGCAGGTGTTGATCGTGGTCTCGCTGCCGTTTTTTTCAAAATACATCCGGTAGACGCAGCTCTGAGGCTCGGCTGTGGAGCGGTAGAGCAGAGACATGAAGGTGTTGCCGCTGATGGAGGCAAGCCGGTAGTAAAAATCCGTCACCAGAGAGCAAAGCAAGTCCATATCCCGCTCCTGCTGCATTTTCTCACACAGGGGCAGAAGCTCCTCTATTTCCTTATCGCTGCATCTGTCCACCACAAGGCCAATCACAAAGGGGTCAAGAGCCATTCTGGTTTCTATAAAGGACCGGGCCTCAGACGCGGTGAGAGTTCCGCCGTTATAGCGCATGACCGAAATAAAGGTATCAGTATTGCCTTTTTTCCTGTAATCGGCCACATAGCTGCCCCGGCGGGGGACAGTTTCAATAAAGCCCTTGTTTGCAAGCTCGCTCATCCCTGCGTTGACCACGGTGAGGCTGACACCCATCAAAGAGCAAAGCTCCTTTGCGGGAGGCAGCTTGTCCCCCGGTTTAAGCTTGCCGGAGATTATTTTGTTTTCAAGCTGGCGCACAAAGCTCTCCCGCACGCTCAGCTTATTCTTTTTTTCAGCGGCCATTCTTTCGCTCCTTGCTGTTCTTTATGTATCTATTGTGTCGTATTATACAGTATTGCAGAGTCTTTGTGAAGATGTAAACCGGCAATTTATTCGTCAACATTTATACAATAGTCTGAAATTGTATAGCGGTTTTTTCGCTTTTATGTGCATTTTTGACAGCCGATTTATTGACAAAATTTTTGCATAATGGTAAAATGGTCACGGTGTGAAGTGGTCACAGAATTGTTATGTCTATAAATAAATTTTGAGAAAGAGGAAGGATGTATCTGCTATGACCAGAGATGAAAAAATCTACAAATTAGCGAAAGTCATAACCGACAGAAAAGAAGCCTTGCTGGGCATTGAAAAGCTCTCACCCGACGCCCCTGAATACTGGGGCATAAACCGCGCACTTATATTTGTACGCGACAAGTACGGCGTGCAGTGCGAGGAGGACACCCTTGATCTGGCGCTTAATATGAAAAAGCGTAAGCCCGTCACTTTCGGCGTGCTGAAAGAGCGTACCGGCTGGGATGATGAGCGTCTGACCAAGGCTCTTGACTGCATCTGCGACTGCGGCCTTGTGGAGTACCACTGGGAAAACCTGGACGGCAAGAACCCCAACCATGAAAAGCGCTGGGTGCTGGATATGTTCGTTCCCGGCAGCGCAGAGATCATGCTCATCCACCCCGATATGTGCGACCAGCAGCCCCAGATTGCCGACTTCTTCGAGCGCATGGCATATCTGCCTCTGGCCGGTATCACCGAGCTGGTGCCTCCCGGCGGCGCAGGCATAGGCATGCACGTTATCCCCGTTGAGAAGGCCATCCCCGCTGAGAGCCAGTCTCTCCCCATTGAGCATCTGAGCCACTGGCTGAAAAAATACGAAGGCCACATCGGCGTTGCGGTCTGCTCCTGCCGTAAGCAGCAGCGCATCCGCGGCGAAGGCACCGGCGACATTGAGGCCGAGTGGTGCATAGGCGTTGGCGACTTTGCCGACTACTGCCGCGAGACCGGCAAGGGCCACGACATCACCTACGAAGAGGCCATGGAAATACTCCAGAAGGCCGAGGACAGAGGCTATGTCCACGAAGTGACCAACATTGACGGCGAGAACAAGATATTCGGCATCTGCAACTGCGCTCTGGGTGTCTGCAACGCTCTTCGTACCTCCCAGCTTTTCAACACCCCCAACCTCTCCGCCTCCGCCTACGTGGCTGAGAGCGACGGCGAGAAGTGCGTGGCCTGCGGCAAGTGCGTTGAGACCTGCCCCTCCGGCGCTGTGCGTCTGGGTCAGAAGCTTTGCACCACTGAAGGCCCCATCGAGTATCCCCGTCAGGAGCTGCCCGATGACAACGCCTGGGGCGAGCACAAGTGGGACAAAAACTACAGAAACAATATCGGCTCCATCCAGACCTACCCCACCGGCACTGCTCCCTGCAAGGTGGCCTGCCCTGCACACATTGCAATCCAGGGCTACATAAAGATGGCCAGCGAGGGCCGCTACAAGGACGCTCTCAAGCTCATCAAGAAGGATAACCCCTTCCCCGCCATCTGCGGCTCTATCTGCCGTAAGTACTGCGAGGACGCCTGCACCCGCGGCACTGTTGATAAGCCCCTGTCCATCGACGAGATAAAGAAGTTCATCGCCGAGCAGGATATGAAGGATGAGCACCGCTACATTCCTCCCATGAATTCCTGCACCTACGCTCCCTTCGAGCAGAAGATCGCCATCATCGGCGGCGGCCCCGCCGGTATGTCCTGTGCATACTTCCTGGCGATCGAAGGCTACAAGCCCACCGTATTCGAGAAGGAAGCCGTTCCCGGCGGTATGCTTGTAAACGGTATTCCCAGCTTCCGCGTTGACAAGGAAGTTGTAAAGAGCGAGATAGACGTGCTGCGAGAGATGGGCGTTGAGTTCAGATGCGGCGTTGAGGTCGGCAAGGATGTCACCATTGAGCAGCTTCGCGCCGAGGGCTACAAGGCCTTCTATGTGGCTGTGGGTCTGCAGAAGGCTCTCAAGCTCAACATTGAGGGTGAGGAGCTGGAAGGCGTTGTGGGCGGTCTTGACTTCCTGCGCGCTGTAAACAAGAACGAGCAGAAGCCCCTTGAGGGCAACACCATCGTCATCGGCGGCGGCAACGCAGCTATCGACGTGGCCCGTACCGCACTGCGTATGGGCTCTGCCAAGGTGGATCTTTACTGCCTTGAGAAGGACGAAGAGATGCCCACCGTGGTTGAGGAAAAGGAATCCGGCCTTGCAGACGGCGTTACCTACAACAACTGCTGGGGTCCCAAGCGCATCCTTGGCGAGAACGGCAAGGTCACCGGCGTTGAGTTTATGCGCTGCCTGTCCGTAAGAGATGCAGACGGCAGATTCAGACCCAAGTACGATGAGAACGACACCATCACTGTCCCCTGCTCCAACGTGCTGGTATCCATCGGTCAGGTCTCCGACTACGGCGAGATACTCACCGGCACCAAGGCCGCTACCGCAAACGGCAAGCTCATCGCCTGCGACAACATCACCTTCCAGAGCGCCGAGGACGATATCTTCGTCGGCGGCGACTGCGCCACCGGTCCTCTCTACACCATTGACGCCATTGCCAACGGCCGCGAGGGCGCTGTGTCCATCCACCGCTTTGTAAACGTGGGTCAGTCCCTGACTCTGCACCGCAACCTGCGCCAGTTCACCGAGCTTGACAAGAAGAATCTTGTTCTTCCCGCCGAAAGCTACAAGAAGCCTGAGCGCGCCGAGCACGGCATTGACAAGGCCAAGGTGCTGACCATGTGCGATGAGCGCGTGACCTTCACTGAGGAGCAGATCAAGGCCGAGGCCTCCCGCTGCCTCAGCTGCGGCCGCAGCATTGTTGACCCCAACAAGTGCATCGGCTGCGGTGTCTGCACCACCAGATGTGAATTTGACGCCATCCACCTGAAGAGAACCCGTCCCCAGAACTCTCACATGGTTCCCGCCGAGGATAAATTCAAGGAGATCATCCCCTACGCTGCAAAGCGCGCGGTGAAGATCCTCAAGAAGAAAGTTGCCGGCAAGTAATACGTATGACTGAGATACAGGCACGGCTTTGTCCGTGCCTGTATGCGCAGTGAAAGGAGCATTATGCACGAACTGAGTATTGTCACCTATGTCATCAAGCAGGTGGAGGAAATTGCAAAGGAAAACGAACTGACTAAGGTCAGCTCTGTAACGCTGGAGTTTGGCGAAGTCTCCGGCATCGTCCCTGAGTACCTTATAGACTGCTGGAACTGGTATGCCAAGAAAACGCCGCTTATAGAGGGTTCTGAGCTTAAATGCGAGACTATCCCGGCTGTCACATGGTGCGATAACTGTAAAAAGACCTATCCCACCGTGAAATACGGGAAAACCTGTCCCCACTGCGGCAGCGGCAACACCTGGCTGCAGCAGGGCAACGAGATGAACATAAAGGAAATCGAAGCGTGCTGACCGCCCCGTTATAAAAGGAGACTGACATGAAAGACCTGAAGCATCTTATATACTTTGAGGATCTTCTGCAAAATGCCTTCAACCCGCTTATTGCTCAGGCGCAGAGCGAAGGCAAAATATGCGCCGCCTATTCCTGCGAGAATATCCCCGAACCGCTTTTGAACCTTGAGGGCTGCTTTTCCGTGCGTCTGCGCGCGCCGAGAACCGGCTCCATGGAGATGGGCACCTATTACCTGACAAGCTTTCTCTGCGAGTATTCAAGAGCTCTGCTGGAGCGCGCCATCGAGGGCGGCTTCAACTTTGCCGACTGTATAATCACTCCGGACGGCTGCACCATGATGAACCGCTGCATTGAGAATATGGAGCTTCTCAAGGCCGTGGGCAAGGACAAGGAGAAGTTTTTCTTCCAGTACCTTGAGATACCCATGAAATGTGACGACAACGGCCTTGCTCTCTACACTCTACAGTGCAGAAACCATATCCTTGACCCGCTCAGCAAGACCTTCGGCATTGACGTTTCCGATGCGGCCCTGCGCAAAGCGGTTGAGGAACACAACAAGGTCTGCCGCCTTATCCGTGAGATAGGCGAATTCAGAAAGGGCGACAAGCCCCGTATCACAGGCTATGAGTTCCACATAATCACCCTTGCCACCTATGCCGCTCCCAAGCACCTTATTCTCGACAAGCTGGAAGAAACCCTTGAGGAGCTTAAGCTCCGCGAGCCGGACGAGAAGGACGCTTTCCGGGCAAGAGTTGTTGTTGTCGGCTCGGAGATCGACGATGTGGACTTTATAAAGCTTATTGAGGAGACCGGTGCTTACGTCTGTGCCGACCGCTTCTGCTACGGTTCTCTCCCCGGCAGAAACCCCATTGAACTCAACGACAGTGAGGACGCCCTGACCCAGATATGCCGACACTACATGGAGGCCAGCCAGTGCCCCCGCTACATGAACACCGGCAAGAACGTGGCAAGGCGTGAGTATGTGAACGCTCTTGCCAAAGAGTACAATGCCGACGGCATCATCTACGAGCAGATAAAGTTCTGCGACCCCTGGGCCTATGAGCGTATGGTAGGCTCCCATGTTCTCCACGATGACTTCGGCTACCCTGTGCTCTCCGTTGACAGGCCCTATTCCATCGCAGGCTCCGGCCAGATGCGCACCCGCGTACAGGCTTTTGTTGAGAGCATAGAGATAAAGAAAATTCAGGGAGGTAGTGCAAATGGCTAAGCAGATAGGCGCCGACAGGCTCGGCGATTTCTATACCAACGGCAGAGTCCGCAAACGCCGCGAGTGGCGCGGCCTTGCAGACACCATGTACGACTACTCCTGCTGGCTGAAGATAATGCTCATTCTGGGCAAGTTCCTTATGTGCCCGCGCAACATAAAGGCCATGTTCCGCTACCGCTGGATGGCAAACTATCTAGCAGTGCCCATGATGGTTGATCGCCACACCCAGGGCTTGAGAGGCGAATATCTCCGCATTGCCCACACCGAGTTTGACCTTGTTGTGGACGACGTGGCAAAGCTTCTGGCTAACCTTTTCAGAGCCGACAGGCGCATCGGCAACGATGTGGAATTCTCCAAAAAGTGCGTACTGGTGGACGAAAACGAGATGACCGCCGTAATGATGGGCTTCCCCACCCTCAAGGGCCTCAGCCGTGAGACCGTTTCCACCTATGTGCCTGTACTCCAGAACCAGCACGCTGTGCTGCACTATCTGGACGTGGCTCAGGACTACGGCCTTGCCGGTGACGTGTGCCCCATGCCCGCAGCCGAAGCCGGCGTTTCCATTGACGACGATGCGCCTATTCTGGGCGCCTGCGCCATCCAGTGCAACACCACCTGTGACGGCTCTCTCCTTGGCAACGGCGTTATTGCAAAGCGCCTTGAGCTGGAGGACGGCGTGCCCTGCTTCCAGCTGGCAGCCCCCCTGCGCCACCGTGAGGACGATGTACAGGAATACGCCGCTCAGGAGATAAGAAACGCCATTGCCTTCATCGAAGAGCACACCGGCGAAAAGTGGGACTGGAAGTACTACTTTGAATGTGCCCGTCGCGTCAATGTGGCCACCGAAAGCCGCCTCGGCTGGCTTGAGATGAACAAGACCGACTATCCCCAGGTATTCGGCTCCAACCTCGCTCTTTACACCGAGACAAACTACATGGCTATCTGCGGCAAGATTCCCGAGTTTGAAAAGGCCGACAGGAAGATCACCGCCCTTGCGGAAAAAGCCTACAAAAAGAAGATGCGCGCCGCCAAGGAATACCGCCACCGGGCCATCGTCTGGGGTGTGCAGTCCCACTACTATATGGACTTCCTTCTCTGGCTTCTCAACTGCTGGGGCATAGTGCCGCTGACGGATATGCTGTCCATGGTGTCCACCAGAAGGCTGGCAGAGGAAGACACCCCCGAAAACCGGGAGACCGCCATTTACGACATGGCATGGCTCACCGAGAACATGATAATGCGCAACCGCACCCACGGCGGCTACAAGGTGCTGCTGGATGAGCTGTGGGAGTTCTGTGAGGAGTTCAACGCTGACATGGTAATACTCTGGGAGCATATGGCCTGCAAGGCTCTCTCCGGCTTCCACGGGCAGTTTGAGGAAATGGCAAGGGAGCGGGGTATTCACCTTGTTTGGGTCACTCACGACCTTTTTGACCCCCGTGTGGTATCGAGACAGGGTGTGCGCGATCAGGTAAATAACTACATGCGTACCGTATTCGGCGAAGAGCCCATCGATCCAACGCTGGAAGTGCTGCCGGATCAGGAGTCCTGGTAAGGAGGAAATATGAAAGTAATTTGGAAAATTATTCTCAGCCTTGTGGCTGTGGTGCTGGCTCTTTTCGTTGTGACCTTCACAGTGTATTTTTTCAATCTGGACATGAAGCTCACCGCTGCAATCGAGCCTTTCCTGCTCAAGCACTACGACAATATAAAAAGAGACTCACATCTCTGATAAGCAAAAAATAACCGCATCAAGTGATGCGGTTATTTTTTATGTTTATTATTTTACGTTAATTAAATTATGTATATTATATTAAGTTAATTATATTATGTAGTCAAATAGTTGGGCTTGACAGAGGCTAAATTGGGGAGTATACTACGTTTGAACATTTGAATGATTGTTCAAATATTGAAAGATATGAGGGCAGAGATATGAAAAAAACCTACATGATAGACGTGGACTGTGCCAACTGCGCCGCCAAAATGGAGCAGGCTGCCAACACCGTTGAGGGCATTGTGTCTGCCAGTGTAAACTATATGGCGCTGAAGATGAGCGTGGAGTTTGCAGAGGGTGCGGACGTGAAGAAGGTTATGGGCGAGGTGCTTAAAAAGTGCCGCAAAATTGAGCCTGACTGCGAGATATACTACTGAATGAACAGAAAGCAGAAAAAAGTATTTTACAGAATAATTGCCGCCGCTGCGCTGCTTATTGGGGCGTTTTTTATTCCTCAGGGCATATTCAGGGCTGCGGTGCAGCTTGCCGCCTACATAGTTATCGGCCATGACATTCTGAGAAAGGCTTTTTGCGGCATCATAAACCGCCAGATATTCGATGAGAGCTTTCTCATGGCGGCGGCTACCGTGGGTGCGCTGCTGCTGGGTGAATTTACAGAGGCCGTGGCGGTCATGCTCTTTTTCCAGATGGGTGAGCTTTTTGAAGGCATTGCCGTGGGCAAAAGCCGCAAAAGCATAGCTGCCCTCATGGACATACGCCCACCGCACGCCAATATTGAAAGTGAAGACGGACAGCTTGTCAAAATCGACCCGGATGAGGTCAGCCCTGACAGCATCATCGTGGTTCTGCCCGGAGAGCGGCTGCCCATTGACGGCACAGTGACCGAGGGTGAAAGCAGCCTTGACTGCTCTGCCCTGACCGGCGAGAGTCTGCCCAGGGATGTGGGTGTCGGCGACAGCGTCCTCAGCGGCAGCGTAAATCTCCGGGGGCTTTTGAAGGTACGGACGGAGAAGCGCTATGAGGACTCCACCGTAGCCAGAATACTGGAGCTGGTGGAAAATGCTGCCGAGAGAAAGAGCAAAAGCGAGAGCTTTATCTCCCGCTTTGCAAGGTACTATACGCCTGTAGTATGTATATCCGCCCTCGCTCTGGCTGTGCTACCGCCAGTAGTGAGCATCGGTTTCGGAGATGCCCCCAACTGGGGAGACTGGATATACAGGGCTTTGAGCTTTCTTGTAATAAGCTGCCCATGCGCCCTTGTGATAAGCGTACCCCTGAGCTTTTTTGCAGGGCTTGGCGGCGCCGGCAGCGAGGGCATACTGATAAAGGGCTCGAACTATCTTGAACTGCTTTCCAAGGTGAAATGCATTGTTTTTGACAAGACCGGTACGCTCACTAAGGGCAGCTTCAGCGTGAAGGATGTTATTGCCAGAAACATTTCCAAAGACGAGCTTTTGAGCCTTGCCGCCCACGTGGAATACAACTCCACCCACCCAATAGCCCGCAGCATAGTAAGCGCCTGCGTCAAAAAGCCTGAGCCTGCCTGTATTGAAAACATTGAGGAACTGGGCGGCTTCGGTGTGAAAGCCTGTATTGATGGCAGGACGGTGGCCGTCGGCAACCGTCGGCTTATGGAGGCGATTGGCGTTTCATGCCCGGAGGAGGTGGAAGGCGGAACTTGCGTATATGTATGCAGGGACGGAGAATATCTGGGGCAGATAGTCCTCGCCGACACGCCGAAGGACGGCGCTGCACCCGCTCTTGAAAAGCTTCGCGCCATGGGTATACACGATCAAGTTATGTTGACCGGCGACAATGAGAACGCGGCGCAGTATACGGCAAAGGAGCTTGGGATAAGGAAGGTATATGCAAGGCTTCTGCCGGAGGATAAGGTGACAAAGGTGGAGGAGCTTTTATCATCTATGCCGAAAGCTCAGGCGCTGGCCTTTGTGGGAGACGGGATAAACGACGCGCCTGTGCTCTCCCGGGCGGATATCGGTATTGCCATGGGCGCTCTCGGCTCTGACGCGGCAATTGAGGCCGCGGATGTGGTATTGATGGACGATGAGCCGGGTAAAATTGCAAAAGCAGTGGCTATTTCAAAAAAATGCATGAGAATTGTGTATGAAAACATTGTTTTTGCCATTGGTATAAAGCTTTTATTCCTTGTTCTGACCGCGCTGGGATTGAGCAATATGTGGTTTGCAATCTTTGCTGATGTGGGTGTTATGGTGCTGGCTGTGCTCAACGCCATAAGGATGCTGAACGTGAAAAATATCTGAGGTGACTTTTATGACAAGAGATAATATCGACTGCTGCGAAAGCCGGGAGATACATGAGGAGCTTTTGAGCATAGTGCGCGAAAAGCTGCCCCCGGAGGAACAGCTTTACGATCTG
Source organism: Oscillospiraceae bacterium (assembly GCA_017465025.1). Taxonomy (GTDB): domain Bacteria; phylum Bacillota; class Clostridia; order Oscillospirales; family Oscillospiraceae; genus Limivicinus. Next base: position 17,438 of record JAFTXM010000127.1, on the reverse strand, counting down.
GCAGAGCTTTTCAAGGTCTTCGGTGACTCCACCAGAATGAGGATACTTTTTGTGCTTTTCGAGGCGGAGGTCTGCGTGTGCGATCTGGCTGAGGCCTTGAACATGACCGTGTCCGCCATTTCCCATCAGCTTAAGATACTCAAGCAGAGCAAGCTTGTAAAAAGCGAGAAAAAGGGCCGCTCGGTGTTTTACTCCCTTGCCGACGAGCACGTGAGAAGCATTGTGGAGCAGGGCATGGAGCATATATTGGAATAAGTGAAACTCCCTGATAATTCAGGGAGCTTTTTATATTGACAGCTGACCGCTCTTGTGATATCATTTTGATATCACATTGATAAGGAGTGAGCAAAATGAAAGAAATAGTGCTGAACAAAAAGAAAAACGGCATGGCGGTTTTGCTGCTGACCATAGCTGTCTACGCCCTTGCCATACTGGCTTTGATTTTCTTTGCCACCTACGAGTACATTATTCCTATTGTACTGTGCATTATCTATCTTGTTATAGGCTGGATCCCCTTTTGCGGGCTTAAGGTCGTAGGCCCTCAGGAGGCCCTTGTACTGACCCTTTTCGGAAAGTACATAGGCACTTTGAAGGATAACGGCTTTTACTTTGTAAATCCCTTCTGCACTGCGGTCAATCCTGCCGCCAAGACCAAGCTCAACCAGAGCGGCGATGTGGACAACGGCACAAAGCCTCTGGCTGTTCTGGCAAATGGTCAGGGCACACAGGTAGAGATCGCTTCCAAGAAAATCTCCCTCAAGGCCATGACTCTCAGCAACAGCCGCCAGAAGATAAACGACTGTCTGGGTAACCCGGTGGAGATAGGCATTGCCGTTATATGGCGTGTTGTGGACACAGCCAAGGCGGTTTTTGAAGTGGACAACTACAAGGAATATCTCTCCCTCCAGTGTGACAGCGCACTGAGAAATATCGTGCGGCTCTACCCCTACGATGTGGCCCCCAATGTGGACACCACCGGCGACGGCGTGGCTGATGAGGGTTCGCTCCGCGGCTCCAGCGAGGTGGTGGCACAGCGGATAAAGGACGAGATACAGTCCAAGGTGGACGCTGCCGGACTTGAGGTGCTGGAAGCGAGGATAACCTATCTGGCCTACGCCCCCGAAATTGCCGCCGTCATGCTCCAGCGTCAGCAGGCCTCCGCTATTATCGACGCGAGAAAGATGATAGTTGACGGAGCGGTAGGCATGGTTGAAATGGCTCTTGAACGGCTCAATGAAAGCAAAATGGTGGAGCTGGACGATGAGCGCAAGGCCGCAATGGTGTCAAACCTGCTGGTGGTTCTCTGCGGAAACCATGATGCTCAGCCCGTAGTCAATTCAGGAAGTCTGTACTGATGGCGGAAAACAAGGAGAAAAAGCAGATACCTCTGCGACTGTCCTCAAGTCTCTATAATGCCATTGCAGCATGGGCGGAGGACGATTTTCGCTCCGTCAACGGGCAGATAGAGTATCTTTTGACCGAATGTGTGCGTCAGAGGAAGAAAAACGGCAAATATGTACCGGACGAGCTTGAGCAGCATATTGAGCTGGATATATAGCAAACGCTGGCAAGGCCGGAATAGCCGTATAACAAAGATACAGCCGACATTCATCGCGGAATGTCGGCTGTACTTTTTCAAAGGAGAGGAAGATGAAAAGTATGATAATTTTATTGAGTTTCCCGTAATTTCAGCGGGAAAGCAGAAATTCTTCCAGCTGCGCCACAGTATCCACTATAAAGTCCGCGCCTGCGTCCTCAAGTTCATGCTCCGCCGCGTAGCCGTAGCGCACGCCTACAGCTTTTATGCCTGCTATATGCGCGCCCGTTATGTCGTACTTGGTGTCCCCTACTAGGATAGTATCATCTACAGCAGCGCCAAGCCCCGTCATTGCAGCAGAGATTATTTTCTCCTTAGGGTCTTCAACGTCGGAATCCGGACTACCGTATACCGCGTCAAAAAGCCCTTCAAGTCCGGCACGCTCCAAGATCGATAGTGCCATAAAAAGAGGCTTCATCGTGGTAACAGCCACAGTTTTCCCCTGTGCGCGAAGCTTTTTAATAAGCTCCACCATTCCGTCAAAGGGCTTTGCCTCGTACATTCCAATGGGGATATAACGCTCCCTGAAGCTCTGACCCAAAAGCTCGGCCTGCTCCTGACTTACATGAAAGTGAGTTTTGAAGGTTTCCACCAGAGGCGGCCCGGCAAAAAAGCGAAGTTCCTCAAGGCTTGCGTCCATGCCGAACTTGTTGAGAGCGTATCGGGCCGACTTGGTGATACCCTCAACCGTATCAAAAACTGTGCCGTCAAAGTCAAACAGAACTGTTTTGTACATTGCTGATTTCTCTTTTCCTACGATATTGCACCACAGTGATTATTTTATTTGCCCTCCGCTGCGGCGCGCTCTGCGGCAACAATGGCATCTGCCGGGGCTTCCTCAGCGACCCAGCCGGAGAAAGCGCAGAAAGGGATGGCTCTTAGAACCGCCATGTCTATGCCGCTCAGCTCAAAGTCAAACACCTGAGTGTTGGATATGATGCGGTCCTTGTGTACAGACTTGGGCATGGGCAGCGCACCGGACTGGAGAGAGAATCGGATAAGAATCTGAGCCGGGGTCTTCCCGTATTTTTCAGCCATTTCGGTGACAATAGGCAGCTGAAGCAGCTTGCCGCTGCCCAGAGGATAGTAGGCCTCCACTACCATGCCCTTCTCCTTGGAGTAGGCGAAGGTGTCCTCCTGAAGGAAGCCGGGGTGGAACTCTATCTGGTTTACCATGGGGGGTATCTCGCAGTTATTCCAGATGGCATCAAGATGCTTTCTTTCAAAGTTGCACACGCCAATTGCGCGTATTTTGCCGTCCTTATACATTTTTTCAAAGCCGCGCCAGGTATCGGCATTGACCTCTGCCCACTCAGGAGTGACCTTCTCAACGCAGGGCCAGTGGATAAGATACATATCCATATAGTCAGTGCCAAGATTTTTAAGAGAGCTTTCAACCGCCGCTATGGTCTTTTCGTAGCCGCGCTCCGTGACCCAGTGCTTTGTGGTGATCCAAACATCCTCGCGGGCAACTCCGGAGGCACGTATGCCCTCTCCAACGTCCGTTTCATTGCCATACTTGAAGGCGGTATCAATATGGCGGTAGCCAGCGTGGAGCGCATCAATAACACTCTGCTTTGCAAGTCCTGCCGGTGAAAGATATGTTCCAAAGCCAAGGCAGGGTATCTCAATACCGTTTTTCAGAGTATAGGTGTCTGTCATCTTGTTCATGCTGATTCTCCTTTTCTGTATATAATTCACTTTTTGTGTTTTGAATTTTTAACCGCCAGCACGCCTGTCAAAGCGCAGAAGGCCGCAATAGATATGAATACAAAAATCCAGCCGGCGTGATCCAGAGTAAAGCCGTATACCAGCGACTGTATGGCAGCACCCATATATGCCGAAAAGCTCAGCAGCCCGGTCGTTGTTCCGGATAAGACCCTGCCGCCAACATCGGTAGCGTAAGCGCCTGATGTGCCGCTGATCGCATAGATGCAAAAGCCAGAGAAGAAAAGGCAGGCCTGTATAAGTACCATCTGCCACGAAATCAGAGGGCTGAGAAGCACAAAGCACATCATTATGACAGCCGCTGTAAATGCACTGAAAATCACGGCCGAAAGACGATTGTCCGGACAAAAGCGGTCGGTAAGCCAAGGGACTATTATCGTCCCCACACCCATACCCAAAGGCAAAGACAACGACTGGACAAGTCCTGAGGTAACATCAACTCCGTAAGCATCAACGAAGTACAAAGGCACCCATGTGGAAAGTCCATGCCGTGTCAGCCCTGCAAGGAAAATGATAAACATCCATATTCTGAAGCCCCGGTCTGAGAGGATATAGCGAAAAACGTAGAAAACACTGTGACTGCTGCTTTCATGAAGCAGCTCTTCTTCATGGTCATGCACCTTTCCGTCTTCTTCGTATTCAGGTAGACCTACCCTTTCCGGAGAGCAGCGCGCAAAAACCAGATATAAAAGCAGCGTAAGGAGAGGTACAACAGCGGACACGTAAAAGGCGCTGCGCCATCCCCACTGGGGAAAGCTGTTGAGAGCAAAGACCACGCAAAGAGTGGCAATCATCTGCCCAAAGCCCGAAAAGGCCAGCGCAAAACCGGTAGCAAAGCCCCTTTTACTGCCCGGCCACCATTTTGTGATAATGGCTATACCGGGTGCCCACGCCATCGACTGGGCAAAGCCGTTCAAGCCCCATATAATAGCCATGGGCAGAAGTCTCGTCTGTGTGCTTAAAATCACATTGCAGATTGAGGATAGGATGACAGAGAAGATGATAAGCTTGCCCGGAGACGTAAGATCGCTCAGTCTGCCGTTTATGAGCTGTCCTATACCGTAGGCCCAGAAAAGCGTGCTTGTGAGTATTCCTATGTCCGCCTTGCTGTAACCCAGATCGCGCATTATCACAGCCCCGGCATTGGCAAGGCTCAGCCTGCTACAATAGAGCGTACAGTACAAAAGGCAAAAAGCCAATAGATACTGCCACGCATACCTGCTGAAACGCCGGTACTGTACGGGCGTATACCCGTATCTATATTCATCGGACATTTGCTATCACCTTCTCAGGTAAGAAATCATTCGTTGACGGTATATTTGCCGTTCACAATGGCAATATAGAACTCAAGAAGTCTGTCATTCCTGTCGTATACATAGCTTGTGCAGCGCAGGAGAGGTTTGTTCTTCGTTATCTGAAGCTCAGTAATCTGTTCCTCATCGCTGGCAAAGCAGCACTCAAAGGTACGCTCGGCACGGCAGGGAGATATGTTATATTTCTGCTCAAGGGTATCGTAAAGAGAGTTCTTGGAAAAGTCTATGGTTTCAATACCGGGGATAAAGCGGTAGTCCAGCCAATCCTCCACGTAGACATTGGGTTTGCCCTCTACGGATCTGACACGTTTGAGGTAAAAGGCCTTTGCACCGTCCTCCAGCTTCAGTGCCTCTTTCACGAAGGGTGGCGGCTCTATAACGCAGACTGCAAGTACCTTGCTTGTGAGCGCAACGTGTCCGTTATCATATGATATGGCTGAAAAACCCTTCACCCTGTTTCTATAGCCCACAGTGGGGCTGATGTCACTTACAACTGTCCCCTTGGATTTAGCCCTGAAAAGATAACCTTCCCGTGCAAGATCGTTGAGCGCATGACGCACCGTGTCACGGCTGACCTTATATTTCTCCATCAATTGTTTTTCAGGCGCAATCATGTCACCCGGCTTGAGTACGCCGGAGCGTATATCCGCCAGTAAGTTTGTATACAGCTGGTAATAGAGAGGTACCGGAGAGCTTTTATCAAGCAATTTCATATCTTTTCTCCTCTGATATATTCTGACTTTCAAAAACGCCTTTTTTGGGGAAACAATTCTATATTTATTTCAGTCAGTACGTATAATTATATTACCACAAGACCTCAATTTCAATATTTTGGGTATTAAGGAGTCAAAATTCCCCCATTGATATCCAAAGATTGCCCACTTACCCAGTCCGAAGCATCGGACACCAGAAACTTAACTGCATTCGCCACATCCGCAGGCTGTCCAAGACGCTTTACATGCATCTCGCCAAGCCATATTTCCTTTTTGAATGAAAGGGTTTCCTGAACTATATCCGTATCCACAATTCCCGGGCAGACGGCATTGACCGTAACGCCATAACGGGCAAGCTCAAGAGACAAAGCCCTTGTCATTCCCACAAGCCCGGCTTTTGAGGCGCAGTAGTGGACGTGCTTATTGGAGCCGCGGCGGGCGCTCATACTGGCAATGTTAATAATCCGTCCCCACTTATTGTCCACCATTCCCTGAGCAAAGGCCCGGCAAAAATAAAAGGCGGAGTTGAGGTTTATATCCATAGTCTGCATCCAGCATTCCGCGCTCATTTCAAGGAAGGGCACATGGGTCTGAATACCGGCATTGTTTACAAGCACCGACACAGTGCCAAACTCATCCTTTATCCTGCGGCAGGTTTCTTCAATGGCCACTGGGTCAGATACATCACAGCGGTAATAATGCAGATCTCCGCCTCTTTCGCTGATGAACTCCCGGGATTTTTTGTCGTTTGTGGCTATGAACACTACAGTATAACCCTCATCCAGCAGCATTTCGCAGATAGCGCGACCTATACCTCTGCTGCCACCGGTAACTACAGATACTTTCTTTCTCATGCTCATAGTCCTCCAACATTGTGTACGATGTGTCTGAGGTTTTCGGGGCAAGTGCCGAGCGACCTGCCCATCTCAACTGCAATACTTGTATGAAAAGCACCAAATAGTAAAACTTCTTCCGCGCTTTGGTGTTCAATGTCAAATTTAACGCTGAAGCAGCCCTCCGGCGCGTCCTCGCCGTACCATATAACGGGACAGCCGTAGCTGACAAGCTCTTTGGCCACATTTTTATCCCACTGTCGTGTGCTCTGCGAACTGACGAAATGTATCAGCGTGGTATCATCGCACCAGCTGCGCGGGCCGTGGCGAAATTCAAGTATTCCCCATTCCTCAACGGGGAGCTGGCTTATTTCTCCGTCCTTGAGCATCATTTCCCTGTGCAAAGGACGGTAAAAAGGAGAGGCAAGAGATATAATACGGCTTATTTTTCTCATCCTGAGCCAGTAATAAAAGCCGCTCTCCCCTTCTGCAAGTGCCTGGGCCAAAAGCCCGGGCAGCTTTTCGTCAAGCTTTATTCCGCAGCATCTCAATGCCGCGGCAAGCTGGACATAGTACGAGTAGGATTCAAGGATAAGCTTTTCGTTCCCGTAGGGAAGTATCCGCTCATCATCACATATATTCGACAGTCTGGAATGATAGGTGCAACCCAGGTAAAAGGCGTACACGCACTTATCCTTTACAGCTGTCGCAGCCCGCACTGTCTCTTCAGAATTTCCGCTTCTGGAAATAAAAACATAGGTATCATCCAAATCAGGCTCATGCTGACCCGAAATAAGCTCGATCGCGTCAACTGCATCGGCCTTGCGCCCATTTGCGCGGCATATCTGAGCGCACTGATTTCCCAGGTAATAGGAAGTGCCGCAGCCGCAAAACACGAGCTTTTCGGCCTGTTGAAGAACACTGTGCTCTGTCTCTGCGATGGCATAGCCCAGACGTTCAGGTGTCATATATAGTTCTTTTTTATACGAGATCTCCATAATGCAACCGCCTGTATCAAAGCTTGATTGACCTGTATGTAAGATTTTCTCCGTCAATGCCCGCTACCATGCCCTGCTGCAGAAGCTCCTCGCAGTCTTTGTGGACGAATATCCACTTGTTGCAGGCACGGAGCATCGGGTCATCCACCGGGCCGGGCAGTTCCCCGTTCGTGCCGCGCGGCAGCATGACTACGCAGGAAAGGCCGTTGCTGTCCACCTCCGCCGGGCAATAGTGAAGCGTGGTTGCATAAAGATTTATTATTTCACCCTTCGCAAGATAGAAAGCCTTCACACAGGCAGAGTCCAGTCGGCCGTCAACCATCTCCCGCCTGTCGGCCACAAGAAACACCATGTCGCTAATGGCTACGCTCGTCTCTCCGCAGCTGTGCCACTCAAGAGCATCAAGGCTGTTGGCATTTCCGCGTCCAAGCCCCACCTGAGTGTCGGCGCAGCCCCAGCAAAGCTCCGCAAGCTTCCGTGATTCTGGCAATTTTTCAAGGCAAGGGACACTGGCTTCGTATACAAAGCTGTCTACGGGCAAGGGCGCGTACTTTTCGGCAGCTTCCACCAGAGCGCTTATATCACCTGCATCCACAAGATATCCGTACTGTGCAAATTCCTTGTCGTGGACGGTGTATACGGTTTTATCGGGATTGAGCTTTCTGAACTGTTCCAGTCTTGTCATGGTGTAGCCTCCGAAAAAGGTCTTATATATTTGTACTTTCCCGACCTTTCGGTCGGGAAAGTACTTTAAAGGGTGAAATTAATGCGATTATGCGCCGGGGTACAGAATGTCCCAAGCTTCCTCAGTGGTCATGATGGCGGGAGCGGAGAACCAGCTGTTGGGAGACTCCTTGGTCATGAGAATGATGGGAGCGTATGCCTCGGTGGGCAGGGAACCGCCGGTGAGAGCGGTTACGCAAAGGTCAACAGCGCCGGAACCCAGCTTGTCGGGGTACTGGCCGACAACGACCTTCAGAGGCGAGTCGTCGAGCAGCATCTCTTCCAGAACGACCTGGTCTGCGTCAACGCAGGAGATGATGATGTCATCCTGCATACCCAGCTCACGGACTGCCTGGGATGCGCCAACTGCTGCAAGACCCCAGTCACAGAAGATCCACTGGATGTCGGGGTTGCCCTGCAGGTATGCCTTGACTTCGCGCTGGTAGTTGTTAACTGCGTCCTCGGTGCTCAGAACGATGCTGTCAACGATCTTCAGCTCAGGGCTGAATGCAACGACTGCCTCGAGCATCTTGCAGCGGATCTCAAGAGAGGTCCAGCCCGGAGTATCGCAGATGAGGATATTGCCCTTACCGCCGAGCATATTCTTGACTGCAAGGCACATCTGCTCGCCGCCGTTGAAGTTGTCGGAGGTGATGTTGGAGTCAGCCAGTGCGGATGCCATGTCGATGGTGATGCAGGGGATGCCCTTCTCGTCCATTTCCTTCATGACGTTCTCGAATGCTGCGCCTTCGCCGCCGCCGATGATGATGGCATCAACGCCCATCTGGACAAAGTTCTCAAGGTCTGCAACCTGCTGTGCGGTATCGGACTGTGCGTTTGCGGTCACCAGCTTGAAGCCGTACTTCTCAGCCTGTGCAGTAACACCGGCGAGAATGCCCTGGTTGAACTGGTTGCCCAGGTGCTGAGAGGAGAGAGCGATGGTCTTGTCGGAGAAGTCTGCTGCGGGAGCTGCTTCTGCAACTTCTTCAACCACTTCTTCAACTGCGGTCTCTGCTGCTTCTGCTGCGACTTCCTCTACGGGAGCTGCTTCTTCAGCCTTGGGGGCTGCTTCTGCGGGCTTTGCACCACATGCTGCAAGACTTGCGAGCATCATGACTGCAAGGATGAGTGCGAGAATCTTTTTCATGTTGTTTTCTCCTTTTTTTATTTTTTTAGTGACATTTTCTGCCACTGAATTACAGATTTACCAGATCGTCGAGAGTGTAGTGCTCGCCTTCAACGATATCCCACTTGCGGATATTCTTCTCAGGGCCCATGGGAGAGTATACGAACAGGAACACGAACTCGCCGTCGCCGGTGTTGATGAGCTTGTGAGGCTCGTTTGCAGGAACGTAGGTAACGTCGCCGCGCTGGAGCTTGGCCTCGGTGCCATCTTCAAGACGCATGATGCCTTCGCCCTTGAGGTATATCATTACTTCTTCTTCTTTTACGTGGGTATGGAACTCGCTGGCCTGACCCTTGTTGTAGATACCAATACCTACGGACAGGTTTTCAGCGCCGTCCTGTGCATCGCAGACAACCAGATTGTCACGCACGTTGGGAGCTGCTGCACGGTAAAGAGGCAGTTCGCTGATAGAAATCTTTTTCATTAGAATATTTCCTTTCAAGAATTTTATTTGATAAGCCGCTGTATACGGCTGCTTTCAAATACGTTTTATTTGTTGATAAGCAGATTCTGGGGATTGCTTGCGCCCAGACGGGTAACACCCATATCCAGGAAGGTGTCAGCTATCTCACGGCTGCGGATGCCGCCGGAGGCCTTGACCTGAATGCTGTCGCCGGCTTCATCAAGCATCAGCTTTACGTGCTCGATGGTGGCGCCGCCCTTTGCAAAGCCTGTGGAAGTCTTGACGAAGTCAAGGCCTGCGCGCTTTGCTATGCGGACAGCTTCACGGATCTGTTCATCGGTGAGATAGTAGGTTTCAAAGATAACCTTGCTTATATGATTGCCGCAGGCTGCCTTGAAGCGGACAAGTTCTTCTTCGACTTCTGCATAACGGCCGCTGCGCAGCATACCGATGTTCAGAAGTATGTCAGCCTCGGTTGCGCCCTTTGCAAATGCATCGATTGTCTCAAACACCTTGGCTTCGGTTGTGTTGTATCCGTTGGCAAAGCCAATGGGTGCATCTATGCCGACATCGGAACCTGCCAGGATTTCCTTTGCCATGGGAATCCAGCTGCAGCCTATGGCAACGGTCTTGAAGTGGTATTTCTTGGCAATCTCAAGATGTTCGCGCATCTGTTCCTCGGTTGCTTCGGGCTTGAGCAGAGTTGCGTCTATAAAACGCGCGAACTCCAAATCTGTTCTCATGGGGTATTCCTCCTAAATATTTTTAAAGCTTAAACTTTTTTGTTCTCAAAGAACTTTCCACGGGTCTTGCTTTTGAATTTCGGAAAGGGTGCTTGCAGGCTGCCACATGCTCTTGACAAGCCCACGATCCAACAGCTCAAGGCCGTTGGCATAGAGCTGACGCCAGCGGTCATACTCCTGCATATAGATTTCATGATTTTGCTGGTTGGGAAGGAACTCTCTGTCCTGATGTACCACTGCCTGCACAGCTTCGCGGCTGTCCTTGAATATTCCCATGCCCACCGCCGCATACATCGCAGCGCCAATTGCTGTACCCTCCCGCTCACGGGGAGTATATACAGGACGGTTCAGCACATCGCTAAGTATCTGACACCACAAGGGACTTCTTGCAGCGCCGCCTGAGAGGACAACACTTTGGGGAATGGTATCCTTTGAGAGAATGCGGTTTATATTTCCATACTCTCCGTGGGCTACATAGCAGGCATTTTCCAGCAAAGCTCTGAAGAAAACACCCTTGTGACTTTTTTGCGGGTCGAGAATATCCCAGCCCATGAAGGTGGGGGCGCACATACGCCAGTTCTGCTGATTGGCAATGTCGCTCATAAGCACCTGCATTCCGTAGCTGCCGACAGGGACTTTTTCGGCAAGACCGTTGAGCAGGGTGTATGCGTCTATGCCGTAGAGCTTTTCTATGTTCTTCTCTTCAACACCGAACACATCCCTGAACCAGCGGATTATCAGGCCGTGGTAGAAGCCTATGCCTTCATATATCCACTGTCCTTTTTCAGAGTGGCAGCTGAGTCTTGTCTTGTATTCAGGGTCAACAACGGGATTGTCCGTGCTGTGGCAGACGAGCCAGTAAGTGCCACCCACTATTGCAGAGGTATCAAGACCCACCGCGCCTACTCCGATAAGTCCGGCCTGGGTGTCCGCCACGCCGCAGAACACCGGAGTACCCACGGCAAAGCCGGTTTCCTCCGCGCCCTTTGCGCCGACAGTTCCAAGGCGGGTTCCTGCATCCACAACTTTGGGGAGGATTTCCCTGGGAATACCGCACTTATCTGCAATATCCGCTGACCACTGACGGGTCACAACATCCATAAGCAGCGTAGAGGAGGCATCGCCCGGTTCTACCGCTATCTCGCCGCAAAGCTTGTATACGACCCAGTCGCTGACGAGCATAAGGCTGGTAACACGCTCAAAAGCCTCAGGCTCATGCTTTTTCAGCCACATCAGACGGGGCAGTCCGTGAAGCGTGGGCCAGTCGCCCGCCTTACGGAATATCTCGCGCTCAAGGTCATGCTCCTGAAGATATGTACTGTCCATGCGGCTGTCCATATTGAAGCAGCCCTGAATCACCTCGTCCTTGCGCTCGTCTATGAAGAATATGCCGTGGCGGAATCCGGTTGCGGTAACTGCGGCAATCTCGCTTTTGTCAACACAGGAAAGAGCCGCCTTTGTGCACTCACAGACAAGAGGCCAGTTGTACTTATCATCAAAGTCATAAGCGCCGGGAATCTTGCCGTTTTGGGGAACGTACCAGTCACGGGCAGCTACACTCACCTGCCGACCTGTATCCATGTCGAAAATGATACAGCGCACATTGGATGAGCCGCAGTCTATGGTTGCGATCAGATTTCTTTTCATAGTTCAATCCCCTGTCAAATAATCGATCAGGCCTTTTTCCTGTATCTGGAGAACAGCAGCAGACCGATGAGCAGTACGCCCTTGCTGATGGCCAGTGTGGTCACCGGCATACCAAGCATGGAAAGACCATTCTGGAATGCCATAAGGAAAAGAGCGCCGAAGGTCGTGGACCATACTGAAATTTTGCCATTTGTAAGGGTTTTACCCAGAAGAACCGTAAGAAGAGAGTCCATCTGATAGCTGCTGCCAAGGCCGGAGGATATATACTTCTGGGATGCGCCAAGAATGTAGCCCAAAGTACCGGCCAAAAGGCTGGAGAGCACATAGGAGAGAAATACCCAGAAGGATACGTTTATACCGGAGAGCTTGGAGGCAAACTGGTTAAGTCCGGAACCGCGGAGGTATCTGCCCATGGGGCACATTTCCGTGAGTATATACAGCACTATGAATACAACTACGAATATCAGCAGAGGCATAGGGATTATTCCAACGCTGCCCTGACCGAGGAACACATACTCTTTGGGGAAGCCGTAGGATATCTGCTGTCCGCCCTCGTCCAGCCAGTTCTGAAGACCCATGCAAAGGTACATGGTGCCCAGTGTGGCAACGAAGGGAGCAATGCCCAGCTTTGAGACGCACAGGCCGTTTATAACGCCTATCAGCAGCACAAAGGCTACCGCCAGCAGAAGTCCCATGCCCATTGACATATCGTCATTGACAACAAACCACATACCGGCAATGGCTCCAAGGCCGGCTGTGTAGCCGTTGGACATATCCACGCCGCCAGTCATCATGACCAGGGTAAGGCCAAGGCTTATTATGCCTATGAAGGAGGTCTGCACCAGAATGGATTTAATGTTTATGGCATTGAGGTAGGCGGGTCTGAGTATGTAGAAAATAACTACCATCGCAACAAACAGCAGCAGGGGAACCAGTGTTTTCAGCTGGAACTTTTTTCCGGAGGAGCTTTTAATAACTTCGTTACTCATTTTTCTTCTCCTTTCCGTTTAGTTCAGGTTATCCTGCAGTATGACACTGCGGTCACTGACTGCAATGATTGCTGCAACGATGAGGATGAGCCCCTGTGCAATATAGGTCCAGTAGAACTGGAGGCCAAGCAGGGTGAATGCGTTGGAGACTATGGTAAGCACCAGCGCGCCTATGAGTATGCCGGGGGCATTGGGGCGCTTGGAGCCAAGAATTGTCTTTGCTATGAAGGTAACTGCAAATACGGGAAGAAGCAGACGCTCACCTGCATAAATCTGTGCACCCATGGTACGAAGGGCGTTTATAAGTGCGCCCATGGAGTAGAACAGACCTGCGACAACAAAGGAGCTAAACTTGATGAGCTTTACGTTGATGCCTGCATACTTGGCTGCATCAGCGGAGATGCCGACAGCCTGAAAATGGAGGCCGGTCTTTGTTCTGTGAAGGAAGAGGTAGACGATGACGAAGATAAGCAGGGACACTATAACGTAATAGGGGATCTCGCCTATCTTGGCAGTTACAACATTGGTGACGGGGTCATCGCGCACCCAGAAGCTCTTGCCTCCGCCTACTGCATATTCAAGACCCTTTGTAAGGAACATGATGGATATGGTGGTTATGAAGGAGGAAAGGCCGCAGTAGGCTACCAGTATGCCGTTGACTACGCCAAAGCCGATGCCTGCGCCGAAGGCCAGGAGTGTGGCATAAAGGTAGGAGTGGCCAGCCAGAATGGAGCTGCAAAAAAGTGTAGCGCAAAGGCCCACAACACCGCCCATGGAAAGGTCGGCCTCGCCGGAAATGTTGACGAAGGTCATGCCCAGCGCGATAAGCAGAGTGGGTATGGACTGACCGAGAATGTTGAGCATATTGCTGGGCGTGCGGAACACGGGTATCATGATGAAAAGGACCACGTACATGATCGTGAATACAGCGATAGAGCCGTAACGATCCAGCAATCCTGCCGAACTGAGTTTCTTTTTATTCATTATGGCTGCTACCTCCCATGGTCAGATACACGATCTCCTCGTGGCGGGCTTCACTGGAGACAAGATTTCCGACTACTTTGCCGTTATAAAGCACCACTATGTTATCGGAAATGCTGATTACCTCATCCATCTCAGAGGATGCCACTACCACAGCCTTGCCCTGTGCAGCAAGCTCACGGATGATGTCGTAAATCTCGCTCTTACCTTTCACGTCAATACCGACTGTAGGCTCATCGAAGAAGTAAACATCAGAGTCGCCTGTCAACCACTTGGCAACAACTACCTTCTGGATGTTGCCGCCGGAAAGGTTTTTGACATAGGTCTCCGTGCTGGGGGTCTTTACAAGAAGTCTCTCGTTCAACTCCTTGACCTTGACCTTTTCATATTGCTTGCGGATAAGACCCAGCTTGGAAACAAAGTTACGCAAAAACGCGTAGGTGGTATTCTCACGTACAGTGAAGTCCACCACAACACCGTCACGGCGGCGGTCTTCCGGTACAAGGCATATGCCCTTTTTCTTGGCGTCTGCCGCACCTTTGAGCTTTATTTGCTGGCCGTCCTTGCGGATAGTACCCTCTGCATTGGGTATAATGCCCATGATGGCTTCAAAGGTCTCTGTTTTCTTGGCACCTACAGCACCGGCCAGCGCCAGTATCTCGCCGGGGCGAACCTTGAAGGAAATATCCTCTATGACGCCTTCGACCTTGAGATGCTCCACTTCGAGAGCGGGCTGCTGATTTGCTATCTTCTCGTCCAGCAGCGCGTGTCCCTCATTCTTTTTGACCTGTCCTACCATATGGTAAACAACGTCTTCCTTGCTTATGTCGGCAAGAGTCCATGTACCGGTGTACTTACCGTCGCGAAGGATGGTAACGCGGTCACATATCTGGAACAGCTCCTCCAGACGATGAGATATATAAATAATGGTAAGATCCTGCTTCTCCTTGAGCTTTCTGATAGCCGCGAACAGAGCTTCAGTCTCAGTGGTGCTCAGTCGGCTGGTAGGCTCGTCGAGAACCAGTATTTTGGGATTTCTGTGGATAGCGCGCACGATGCTGACTATCTGCTGCTTTGCAACGGAAAGCTGATTTACAGGCACGGAAGCATCAATGACGCCGGGCATGAAATCGTCCAGAGCCTTCTGAGCTTCGCTCTTCATGGCCTTCCAGTCCACCAGGCCGCCTTTTCTGGGCTCGTTTCCTATCATGATGTTCTGGGCTACCGTAAAGTTGGGAACAAGCTCCAGTTCCTGGAATATGAAGTCTATACCGTAGTCACGGATATTCTGAGCCGTTGCCTTGGAAATACTTTCCCCGTTTATAAAGATGTCGCCGCTGGTCTGCATATAAATGCGAGCCAGAATTTTTATAAGTGTGGATTTACCAGCGCCGTTCGCACCCATAAGCGCATGAATTTCATTTTTTTCAATGCCAAAGGATACGTCACTGAGCGCCTTGACGCCAGGAAATTCCATCGTAACATTCTGAAATTCCAGAAACGCAGCGTTCTCTGCCATTTTTCTCTCCTTCTATCTGCTCGTATTTTCTTACTTTATCCAGTCAAAAGAGCGCTTTACCGCTTCGCTCCAGCCAGCCAGAAGCTTCTCTCTGGCTTCGGGTGCAAGCTTGGGTTCAAAAGCTCTGTCCAGCTTCCAAAGCTTTCTGATTTCATCCTTATCCTTCCAAAGTCCGGAGGCAAGACCTGCAACGTACACGGCGCCCATGGGAGTGCTGTCGGTATTGACGGGGCGCTCTATGCGGCAATTGAGAATGTCTGCAAAAAGCTGCATCACAAAGTCGCTCTTGGCAACACCGCCGTCAACCTTGAGAGTGTGCATATTTATGTTGAAGTCGTTGCGGAGCACTTCAACAACATCGTTGGCCTGAAGAGCTATGCTCTCTACTGCGGCGCGGCAAATATGCCGCTTGTCGTGGAACTTTGCCATGCCGATTATCAGTGCGCGTGCGCCGCTGTTCCAGTGCGGTGCGAAAAGTCCTCCAAAGCCGGGGACAAAGTACACACCGTCGGACTCCACTTCCTCAGCCATAGCGTTTATCTCTTTATAACCGCTGCCTATTCCCATCTGCTCACTTGTCCATTCATAAATGGAGCCGGCAACATTTACGCCGCCCTCGAGCTCATAGGTTCTCTCACCGGAGAGATTGCAGGCAAAGGCAGGAAGCAAACCCTTGAGAGGTTCAAGATACTCACCGGTATAGGTGACAAGGTTAAGGCTTGTACCAATGGTGCACTTGGCCTCGCCGCTTTCAAAGCAGGCCTGGCCGAAAAGGGCACTCATTTGGTCGCCAATGGAGGCGCGGATGGGCAGAGGTTTTTTAAACACCTCAGCTGGCTCAACAGCCATGCCAAAATCGCCGTCACAGGGCAGTACCTCAGGCAAAATTTGACGGGGAATACCCATCTTATCAATAAGCTCGTCGCTCCACTCATTCTTGGCAACATTAAAGAACATAGTGCGTCCGGCGTTGGAGGAGTCAGTCAGATGCACCTTTCCACCGGTCAGCTTCCAGAGTATCCATGTATTAATATTTCCGAAGTATACCTCGCCATTTTCGCAGCGTTCACGAAGGCCGGGGATATTCTCAAGCAGCCACACGATCTTGCTGGCGGAAAAATAGGTGTTGTTCTTCAGACCGGTTACCGAAAGTATCTCATCTCCCATAGGCTCCCAGCGGTTGATAATGTCCTGACTGCGAGTGCACTGCCAGCTGATTGCAGGACCAAGAACCTGACCGGTCACGCGATCCCAAAGAATGGTGGTCTCACGCTGGTTAGTAAGACCAACTGCACGGATAAGGCTTAAATCAAACTTCTCCGAAACCTCAATGAGACATTCTTTTACTGAGTTCCACACGTCCTCAGCATCATGCTCCAGCCAACCGTCTGCCGGAAAATAACTTTCAATCTTACGATAGGCGCTACATACAAGCTCACCCTTGCTGTCTACAACCAATACCTTTGAGCCGGTTGAACCCTGATCTATGCCGAGAATATACTGTCCTTCCATAAAGCAGCCACCTTTCAATATAATTAATTTTTCAAAAATTACATATTACGAAACATAACGCGCTTAAAGCGAAGATCTTTATACGTACATATGTTTTTCTTATGTTTGTCCGTACATTATGTGTCAATAAAATAATCAGCTGAATAAAGCAGATGGCTCTGCCTTAACATTGCCGACAGTCAATATTTGTACGGACATACCGATTTAAGTTGTTTGTCCGTTCTTGATTACGTAAAATACTTTAACACTTATAGAATCAAAATTCAACATATAATTCAACATTGTTTTACACAAAAAATTTTTCAAATTTTTGACTACTTTGCCCAAGAAGGACGGTCGGAACCTCGGTCTGAAGCAATCTCCATCCAGAAAAAGGAAAACCACATACTAAGCATATAATAATAAAAAATCAATTACTTATAATTTATCCTAGATCACTCAAGCACAAAAAAACCATCCTAACGGATGGTTTTCTGGCAGGGGTAGAAGGACTCGAACCCTCAAGAACGGTTTTGGAGACCTGCATGTTACCATTACATCATACCCCTATATT
>JAFTXM010000126.1 GCA_017465025.1 Oscillospiraceae bacterium | reverse complement strand
TTATTTACCTCCAATTTCTTTAATGGTATTACATCGTAGATGCACACAGGATGATGAATGTAGGGTGCTGCACCGCCGTCCTCGGTGAGCTTGATGTTGGGATGCTGTAGAATGTCGTACTTCTCGTCTATCACTGGGAGTTCCCCTCTGACAAAGACGATGGCATTTTTATTGTCCAGCCGCCGGACTTCATCCGGAGTCATAAGCTCTCGGCCTGTCTGCTGAAAGTTTTGGGAGAATGAGCCGTTGCGCCCCTTGCTCTGGCTGCTGGTTTTCGTATCAATGGTTTCTTTGCCAAGCAGTTCGGATATGTATTTGTGGGTACTTTGCTCATTGCCGCCAAGGTAGATAAAGCTGTCAGCGTTACCTATGATGCCCTCCCAATCGTCCTTGAACAGAGCCTTGAGCTGAGATATGTTTTGCAGAATAATGGTTGACATAATATTTCTCGAGCGCATTGTTGCCTGTAGTCTGGCGTAGCCCTCGGGCAGGGCGAATAGCGATAGGTAAGACCTGAGCGGCGCGTCAGCGCCGCTTTCCGTCTTTTCCCCCGCTCCACACCGTGCGTGCGGCTTTCACCGCACACGGCGTTCCATCGACTTTGAAAGAATTGTAAATAGATACAGTTTTCAGTGAGCAGTTGCGTTTAGATTGAGAGTAAGCCTGCTGTTTTGCGCAAAGTGTTCAACTTCGCACGCTGTCTTACGTTTAACCGCAATGTTTGAACAAGGCGTGCAATTACCTCGCTATCAGTGGCATGAATCAAAATATGGACGGTCTCTGTAACCAGCACCAGATTCCCGTATTGATCATTACCGCCTTTCTCTCGCGGGAGCTTGTGGTGACAATGAATGTCCCCGATTTCAAGCGGCTGTTTGGTAACGGCGCAGCACCCATGTTGAGCGCAATACAGTGCCAGTCTGTTGTTGTTCAGTTCCACACTTGCAAACTGTACCGGGTTCCGCATGAGGTAGTGTAAAATGCTCATTTTTACGGATTCCAGATTTTTGTGAATACTTCTGCGGCCTTGTTCCGTGTACTGGTTCACTTCCCGCCGTTTGTAGAGCGGTGCTTTGGCTTGGATATATCCAATGGGGATAACAGCCTGACCACTCACATAGCGAATTTGCTTGCTTCTTCCATACCGCTCCACAATGTAGGCGGGCAAAGGGTTTCCTTGCTTTTGCAAGCGCTCTCTCAATCTGTTCTGCATGGTTCGAGTGATGCCGAAGGCAATTTTACGAATGTCTTTGCTGATGTGGGTAGCATAACGATAGTAGTTGTGAACACCTGAAACATAGGCGTTATAGGCTCCAATGGCTTTGTATTCCTCATTCACATTTGCCGGGGATTGGATTCTTTTCACCATTTCCCGCGTTTGCCGCTTCACTTTCTTGACTGCCTTATCGCTCATGTGCGATTCTACCGCGTACTTTGCTGTGCCGTTGCTCTTGACGCCTTTTCTCACAGCTCTTAGCTTGAAGCCGAGAAAATCGGAGTATTGCCTTTTCAAATTGACAATTCTGGACTTTTCGGGGCTGATGTCCAGCCCCAGCCGTTCCTTTAGCCAATCTCTTGTAGCGGCAAAGAGTTTTACTGCGTCGCTTCGCTTGCGGCAGAAGATTTTGAAGTCATCGGCATACCGGACGATGTAGCACTCTTTTAGGGCAGAGCCTTTTCGGAGCATTTCGTACTTCTGGCTTTTGTCAATAACCCCATTGTCAGACCGCGCATATTCACGGTTTTTGCGTGTCGGCATATTCTCCCACTGGCTGGCAATCCACCAATCCAATTCGTTCAAGACGATATTGGACAACAGTGGGGAAATGATACCGCCCTGCGGCGTCCCCTTTTGCGGAAAACCGATTCCTGCAACTTCTGCTTTCAGCATGGCGGATATGATACTCAGCACACGCTTGTCCTGTATCCCCATATTCCACATCTGCTTGAGCAGTTTTCCGTGGCTGACATTATCGAAGAACCCTTTTATATCAATATCAACCACATAATGCAGACCGCGCTTTTGTATCATCGCATAACACTGTGCCAGCGCGTGTTCTGCGCTCCTGTTGGGACGGAAACCGTTGCTCCGCTCATGGAATTTCGCTTCGCATATCGGCTCCAGAATTTGCAGGAAGCATTGCTGGATCAGCCTGTCGGCAATCGTAGGGATTCCCAGAGGGCGAGTTTTCCCTGTGTCTCCTTTGGGGATTTCCACCCGGCGCACCGGCTGGGGCTGGTACTGCTCCAACCGCCTTTTTATATAGTGAATGAGTGCTGTGTTTGTGAACTTTGACAGGTAGCGGACAGTTTTTCCGTCCGTTCCCGCCGTTTTGCTACCCTTGTTTTTGCTGATATTTCGGTAAGCAAGTAAGATATTTTCATCAGCGGCCACCAGCTCCATCAGCACGGTAAAGCGTTTGTTTTCCGCACTTTGGGCATAGAGCCTGTCCAATACCTCCTGCAAGCCGAAGTATTCAGCGTTGCGCAGTTTCGCTTTCTTTTGCAATTTCTTCACTGTCATAGTCGGCATACCTCCTTTGGGGTGTGCCTTTCTTAGTCATACTCGAACCTATGAATACTGTTCTTTTATTCTTGCTTTCAAAGCCGACTGGTGCCTGTTCCTCCACCGCCATTACAGCAGCTTCAACGGTCGTGGCACCGCTCTCAGTTGGATAAAGGCACGTTATACAGTCTGCTTTCCGTGCCAGCACTTCACAGCGCCGCAATGCACTCCATGCTCCAACCTTTCCACGTTCCAATATTCCTATCTGTGCATATGCCCTTAGGTGACACCTTTAAGCCAGTGCATTTGGGCGGCACCTGTAATGCCGCAGGGACTTTCATACTAACGACTTTTACTCATCCCCATGCACACCGCCATAAGCGGCAACCGCGTTTCCACGGCTTATTCGTCTTGACCCGTACCTTCGGCGTTTCGTCAGTGCGTTCCACCGCACATTCTCACCATAGACATTTTATAGACCCCCGGCGTATCATCTGCACACAGCACCTCTGCCGCGCTTTCGTCAACCGTTTTTCAACGTTGTTACGGCAGACTTCCGCCGACTTCCGCGAGCTCTCAGACATTTCGCGTATTGCGCCGCTAATGCCCGTCGCAGTCTTAGGGCAGGCGTTTCAGGGCGTTACCCCATCATTCCACCTGTCGGAATATCAGTTCTATGAAACTGATTTGTTCTCGAAAATCCTTTCAATTTTCTTATTTTTTTCTCAGCTTCACGCCTAACCTTTTCAGTTAGGAACGTGTCGCACCATTCGCAAACTCATCCATGATGAAATGCACATGGACTGGCAGTCTGCCGCCGTGGACAAAGTCAGCCTGATAGTAAAGCTGCTGAAAAAGCTGGGTGTACAGCATACCGATTATGAAATTGAAGCTGCTGTCATTATCCGGGATAACTGCAAACAGGGCAGTTTTCTTCTCACCCATGCTTCCCAGCTCCAGCTCGTCTGTCTGGGTCATGCCCGCCAAGCTCTCCAGATTGAATTTTTCCAGTCGGGAAATAAGCGTTATCTGGATAGATTTCAAAGTCTTGCCGCTACCGGAGTGATAGGCTTTATAATATTTCAAGGCTATATGTTCCGGGTTTTTAAGTTCCAGCCGCTCAAAGAGTTCATCCAGGGCAGACATATATTCCTCGTTATCTTCCTTGACCTCTCCGGCTCGTATCATCTCCATGACCATAGAGAAGTTCTGTTCTTCCTTTGGAGCCTCATAGTGCAAATAAAGCACCAGCGCCATCAAAAGCATGGTGGCTGCCTGATCCCAGAATGGGTCGTTGGACTGGCTGCCCTTTGGGGTGGTGTTCTTAAACAGGTTGGTCACAAGGCGCTGAATATCGTTGTCGTTACGCAGATATACAAAAGGGTTATAGCAATGGCTCTTGTCCATGTTTATAAGGTCAATGACCTTAATCTCATAACCCTTGGCTTTCAGTAGCTGCCCGGTATCCCGTAGTATCTCGCCCTTGCAGTCCAGAATTATGAACGAGGTATTCGCCTGCATGGTGTTGACTTTTGCATAGAACCGGGTCTTGCCGGAACCACTACCACCGCAGACCAGCACATTGAGGTTTCGTCTGTGCTTTCTGCCATCCATCCCCAGAGCAACATTTTGGGTCAGCAGCTTATTCATCGCTCTGTCCTTATCCGCATATCTCCGGTTCACTGCCAGTGCGCTTCCCCAGCTTGCGGAGCCGTGTTCTTCTCGCCGCCTGTAATTTCTGGCAGAGGAAAGATACACAGCCAAGCCCATGGCATAAGCCCCAACAAAAATGAGGACAGTTTTCAAGCTGTCCTCACACAAACTTATATTCCAGGGTTGCTCCATAGCTCCTGCAAAGTTTTCAATTATCCCCGGCAAGCCGTCCTTTACATAGGGTGCCAGGACAAGGGCTATCCAAATAACAGGGATAAGCCCAAAGGCATAGACTATCAGCCTTTCCTTTGAAAACTTATCTTGCCTCATGCCCTGCCTTGACCTTTTCCGTTATCTTACGCTGGCTTTGCTGGGCTTTAATATCTCTTAGCTCCTGCCGCACTGAACTTCGACCTTGCTCAGAGCCAGCCTTGTCTGGATTTTCTTTGGGCTTGTAGGTAGGCTCGGACGGATTGGATTTTTCCATCCGTCCCAGAGTAGGGTTTTCGTCTGACTTTGCTTCCCCAGTCTTTTCCTTTGCTGCCTCCATTTTTATCTGTGCCATATCCACGGTGGCAAGGCCGAAACGCTCATAAATTCGGTTTATTTTCGGAGCATCTTCCGCCTTGACCATTATGTCTGTAATACCATCCTTGGAATCCTTATCTCTCAGCACACAGTAAAGTACACCATATTCCTTTGCTGCCTTGCAAAAGGTCTCCAGGTCTTTATCTCTCACAGCGAAAACTTTCAGCTCCTTACCGGAACGCAACATATTGGAAAGGCGCACCTTACCCTTAGTTTTCTGCTGGTCTTTCATAACGGCATACAAAAGTATTGCTACCTGCTTTGCCGCAGAGCCGGAGAGCCTTGCTGCCACCTCCGCTCCGTTCAGGCTTATCCTAACGACTTGGTCTGCCGCCTCGCCTGAGTAGCTCATTGTTTTCTGCCTCCTTCCATTCGGCTTCCTGCTGCATGGTCAAACGCTCCAGCTTTTCCTTTACTTCCCCGGAGCGCCGCTCAATGCCCGAACATAGTTTATCTTCCCAGCGCAGCTCTTTGAGCCTGGAGCTGATTTCATGTATTTGCCCTTTCAAGCTCTCCGCCCCAAGTTCATTACCACTGCGCTCTGCTGATTTTAGTTGGTTTCTCAAATCCCTGCGTTCTTCAATAAGGCTGTCTATTTTCTTTTCCACCTCGGCTTTATAGGCTGCCAGCTCTGCCATGCTGCTTATACCGGTTTTAGCAAGAAAACGGGTCTCAGCATCCAACTTATCCAGCTTTGCAATATCCTCACGCAAAGAAAATTGCACCCGTTTCACATAGGTCGGGTGCGCTGAAATAATATGAAGTTCATAGCAGTAACGGAGGTACAGGGCATAGATACCCCTGGCCTTTCCCGCTTTGCGGTTGTAAGTGGACCAGGCAGCTTTGATGCTGCTGTCGTCCGCTTCCGGGAAAGGATTCCTCTTTATTAAATTGTCATATATACGCTGGGATATTTCATCCAGAGCATATCCCTCGCCCAACTTATGGAAGCGAAAATAGCCCTTTGCCCCTGGGGGCCTCAGCTTTGGGTATTTGAGTTTGCTGCCCGTTTCTGTCCGGGTCTTCAGCTCATAACCCATAGCCTCCATAGTCTGTATAAAGCCCCGTTCCGTGGTTGCCGACAGTATGGCTCGGTCACTATCCTGCCGTATATTTCCACGCAGGGTAGGCTTGCCGTTTTGCTCTGCCAGCCACTCACCGTAGTTTTTCCCTCGCCCCGCAGCTTCCCTGATAACCGACAGGCCGTGTTCTTCGCAAAGCCTGTCAGACTCAGCTTTCAAGCGGCGATAGTCCTCATGGGAGTTATAGAACTTACGACCATCCACAAAGGACACGGAGTTTATAACGAAGTGATTGTGGTAATGCCCAGTGTTGCAGTGGGTGGCTACCAGCACTTCAAATCTGTCACCCCATAAGCATTTTGCCAGCTCTACACCAATTTGGTGGGCCGTGGCTGCATCCACCTCATCAGCCTTAAAAGACTGGTAGCCGTGGTAACACAGCCGCCCACCTGTTTTTCCGTAGTGCAGCTTGGTATCATTGAACTGCTTGGCTGCATATTCTTCAGAGCAGTTTATCCCGGTCACATATTCCCTGTACTCGGTCTTGATGTCATTGGCAGCATACTCCAAAACGCCGTTGATCTGGTGCAGAGCCGCCAGCTCATCATAGTTATTCTCCTTGGTCTTTTCCGGGTTTCTGGCATAGGCTATGACCCTGTCCGGTCTGCTTTTTACAGGCCATATCGAAGTTACCGCCATCAGCCGCCATCCATCTGATAGGCAGCCCAAAGCCTCTCCTCAGTCTTTCGGTTATGTTCCAGAGCTGCTTCTATCTCCGGCACAAGGCATGAACGCTTGCCGTCAAGTCGCTTCAGTAGCTGCTCAATGCTGCTGCCGTTAGCTTTAAGAGCCCTCATCAGCTCGTAAAACTCCACTGCCGGGGCTTCCCGTATCTGCACAGAGTTTACTGCACTGCGGACAAAAGCGCCTTTTGACAGCCTTGCTTTTCTGGCCTTTTTGGTCAGTGCCTCCAGCTCGTCCTTAGTAAAGCAGACTTCCAGCCTGCAATTTCGTTTTCTCGTAATGGTATCCTCCTGTTCTGCATAAGAAAAGAGCAGACCCCTTTGATGGTGTCTGCTCTGCAATGCTTATAAAATTTTATACGAGGCCCACGATGTCCTCTAAAGAATGAAGTGTAAGTTTCGGGTCAGACTTGCTCTCAGCCAGTACCTTATCATCAAATCCCGAT
>JAFTXM010000125.1 GCA_017465025.1 Oscillospiraceae bacterium | reverse complement strand
TCAAGTTTCTGTTCTTTTGTCCATACACGTTTTGTTTGCCCTTTTCTCATTTCTTCACCCCCATATACTCTGATTTTACCATAAACTAAAGGTAGACACACGGGTTCTTTTCCGTATGTCTACCTTTAGTTTACACCTTCATGTGATAAAACGCATCGGGATTTATCTATTATATTCCGTATTCTTCCGCCAGCTTTCTGAAAGCCGGCATGGAGTTTTTTATTGTGCTCTCAGCCACGCAGTAGGCAATGCGCACATAGCCTTTCACGCCGAAATCATCACTGGGCACCAGCAAAAGCTCATACTTTTTCGCCCTCTCACTGAAAGCACGGGCATCCGCTTCCGGAGATTTCATAAAAAGATAGAAAGCTCCGTCCGGCTTTACACATTCAAAGCCAAGCTCTGTCAGCCCGTTATAGAGCAGATCACGATTGTGCTTGTAGGCAGAGATATCCGAGGTCTGGCCGATGCAGCGCTCTATGAGCCTTTGCATGAGGCTTGGGGCGTTTACATAGCCGCAGCCGCGAAGAGCGCCGACTATAGATGCAAAAACAAGAGCCTTATCCGCCATCTTGTCGCTCACTGCAAGGTAGCCGATACGCTCGCCGGGCAGGGAGAGGGATTTGCTGAACGAGTAGCAGATAATGGAGTTTTCGTAAAAATGAGTTATGCAAAGGGGGCTTGAGCCGTCAAACAAAAGCTCCCTGTAGGGCTCGTCGGCCACAAGATAGATGGGGTGTCCGTACTTTTTCTCGGCTCTTCTCAGGATATAGGCAATGGTGCTGAGACTGTCCGCCGTGAGGATAACGCCGGAGGGATTGTTGGGGGAATTTACGATGACAAGCTTTGTTTTCTCAGTGATGCTGTTTTCAAAATTCTCCATATCCGGCTGCATATCGGCATGGGGCGCGCACACCACAAGCTCTCCCCCCGCGCCTTCCACGAAGACCCTGTATTCAGGAAAGAAGGGCGCTAAGGCTATGGCCTCGTCTCCTCTGTTCAGAAGGCCGCGGCAGCAGCCCACAAGACCTGCCGCAGCGCCGCAGGTAACAAACACCATTTCCGGAGAGATGCCCGCATTGTAGCGGCTGTTGAGATCCTCCGCTATGCGCTTTCTCAGGCTGGGCAGACCCACCGCCGGGGTATAGTCGTGAAGCTGGACAGGTGAGGTATTGGTGACAAGCTCCACAAGAGCGTCGGTGACAGCCTGAGGGGCAGGTACACTGGGACTGCCGATGGTAAAATCAAAAACATTCTCCGCACCTATCTGGGCTTTTCTTGCGGCAGCATAGGCAGCAAGCTTTCTTATTACATTGTTGCTTTGTCCCCAGGCAAGGCTCTGTTCAGGAAACATTTCAATTTTCTCCTTTTGTGAGATATTCCTTTAAAAATTCCGCCGCCATGCGGTAGCCCTCAAAGCCAAAGCCGGCAAAGGTCTTTATGCAGGCCATGCCCGCATAGGACAGGTGCCGGAACTCCTCACGCCGGGAGATATCCGTAAGATGCACCTCAACTGCGGGGATGCCCACGGCCTTCAGCGCGTCCAGAATGGCAACACTGGTATGGGTATAGGCGGCAGGATTTATTACTATGCCGTCTATTTTACCATAGGCCCACTGTATCTTGTCAACAATATCTCCCTCGTGGTTGGACTGGTATATCTCACAGTCCAGTCCCAGAGCCTTGCAGCTTTCCCGGCAGAAATTTACCAGAGCGCTGTAGTCCTGCTTTCCGTAGAGCTGAGGCTCCCGGATGCCAAGGAAGTTCAGATTAGGTCCGTTTATGATGAGAATTTTCATTTCATTATCTCCATTATGGCGTGGGCTGTGTCCTCCACGCTGCCGCTGTCGTTGTCGATGACATAGTCGGCAAAGCCCTCGTAAAGAGCCTTGCGTGCCTCATACAGTGCGGCGGGGGATTTTTGCTGGGAAAGGGGTCTGTCCTTGGTGGGCAGCTTCTCCACGCTTCTTTTCAGATAGAAAATAAAGCCGTTCTGGTGCAGCAGAGGATAGTTTTCCTCCCTTGTGACGCAGCCGCCGCCTGTGGCGATTATAAGCCCCGAGCGGGCAGCCAGAGCGGAGAGCACCTTTGTCTCCCCCTGCCGGAACGCTTCCTCGCCCTGTGAACGTATCATATCTCCGGCGCTTATGCCGTAAGTGCGGCAAAATTCCTCGTCCGCGTCCACAAGGCTTCTGCCTGTGAGCGCCGCCAGAGCCTCACCCACGCTGCTTTTGCCGCAGCCGGGCATACCGATGAGGATGATGTTGCCGGTTTCCCTTTCAAGAGTGTGTAAAATATCCTCGATGCGGCCCTTGTCGATGCTGCTGCCGGTAAAATACTCCGCCGCGGCGTGGGCCTGCGCCACCAGCATGGAAAGGCCGCTGCGGCAGATGAGGCCTCTCGCCTCCGCGTCCAGAATGAGCTTTGTGCGGCTGGGATTATAGATAAGGTCAAAAACTGCGCGGCATTTGGGAAAAGCGTCCAGAGAAACTGCCGCCACGCCGGTTTTAGGGTACATTCCCACCGGGGTGGCATTGACCACCACATCCGCATCGGCGTGGAGATGGAGATTTCCGTAATTATTCTCAGCCTTGCGGGAGATGACAACAATTTCGGCAGCGCCCATATCCTCAAGGGCGGTAACGACCGCCACGGAAGCCCCGCCATTGCCCAGCACCACGGCCTTTTTACCCTCTGGCGAGTAGCCGCAGGAAGTGAGCATATAGATAAATCCGCAGTAGTCGGTGTTGTAGGCATACCAGCCATCTTCCCTTTTTACAAGGGTGTTGGCGCTGCCTATGCGCCCTACCGCCTCATCCACATGGGCGCAGTAGGGCAGTACCGCCTTTTTGTAGGGGATAGTCACGTTCATGCCGTCAAGCTCTGTCGTTTTGAGAAAGCTCTCCAGCTCGTCAGGGGCAAGCTCTTTGAGCGTGTACTCATAGTCTGAGAGCATGGAGTGGATCTGGGGTGAAAAGCTGTGCCCCAGCTTTTCGCCAATAAGGGCAAATTTACCCATCAGACCACCTCCGAGTAGCTGCCCAGATATTCAAAGCTTTCGCAAAGCTCGTCCAGCTCGCCCATGAGGTTTACAAGGTCCGGTGAGTAGACGCTCTTTTCAAGGTCGAAATAGAACATGAACTCAAAGCTCTTGTCGGGCAGAGGGCGGCTTTCCAGCTTGGTGAGATTTATATTGTGGGCATAGAAGCGGGAAAGGAGCTTGTAGAGCGCGCCGGGCTTGTGGGCGGTGACCGCCATGATACTGGTCTTGTCCGCGCCGGGGTATATCTCCAGCTCCTTGGAGATGCAGATAAAGCGGGTGAAGTTGCCGCCGTCGTTCTGGACGGAGCTTTTGAGGGTATCAAGGGAATAAAGCTGGGTACACTCAGGAGAGCACAGCGCCGCCACATCACGTCTGCCACATTCGGACACGTACTTTGCGCTCTCTGCGGTATTCTCCATCTCGGTGACAGTGACCCCCTTGAGGCTCTTGAGAAATTCAGAGCACTGATTTATGGCCTGCTCATGGGAGACTATCTCCTTCACATCCTCAAGCTTTACACCGGGGGCTGCCACTAAAGAATGGTCTATCTTTATGCGCACAGAGCGCACTATGCTGAAATTGTGGCGCATCATAAGGTCGTAGACCTGATTTACCGAGCCTGCGGTGCTGTTTTCGATGGGCAGCACGCCGTACTGGCAAAAGCCCTTTTCAATGGCGGTGAATACCGCGTCAAAGTTCTTGAAGAACATGATGTTGGGCACGGCGAAAAGCTTCTGACAGGCGATCTGGGAGTATGCCCCCTCCACGCCCTGACAGGCAACAGCCGCATAGTCGGGGAAGAGCTTGGGCGTGTTTTCAATGGCCTTTTCGATTTTGCAGCCTATCAGGTTTTCCCCGCCCACGAGCTTTCGCTGATAGTTTTTGCTAAGGTCGAAGATGAGGGAGTAAAGGGCCGTGGTATAGTCGCGCATACCCTCGCCGGAAAACTGAGCTATCTCCGAAAGCTTCTGGCGCTCTCTGGCGGGGTCGTAAATTTTTTTGCCCAGCTCCTTTTTTATAAGAGCCAGATCGCCGCACACCTCCATGCGCTTTGCAAAAAGCTCAACAAACTGAGAGTCTATACTGTCTATTTCCTGTCTGAGTTTATCAAGCTCCATCATACTTACCTCTCACTTTCCAAAATCAAATCATATACAGCCGCTGCCGCCGCTGCCTCTATGCAGGGTACAGCCCTGGGGACTATGCAGGGGTCGTGCCTGCCGCGCACCGAAAGGGTGCAGTTTTCTGCCTTTTCCGTGTTTACGCTTCGCTGCTCTCTGGCAATGGAGGGGGTGGGCTTTATGGCAGCGCGGAATACTATGGGCATACCTGAGCTTATGCCGCCGAGGATGCCTCCGTGATTGTTGCCGTCGGTCAGGACCTTGCCGGTTTCATCCAGATAAAAGGGATCGTTGCACTCACTGCCGCGCATATTGGCGCTTTCAAAGCCCGCACCAAACTCTACGCCCTTTACGGCGGGTACTGCGAACACTGCCTGAGCTATGCGGTTTTCAAGGCCATCGAACATAGGCTCGCCCACACCGGGGCAAAGTCCGGAAACCACGCACTCAATCACTCCGCCTACGCTGTCGCCCTCGGCGCGGACCCTGTCAATAAGCTCAAACATTTTCTCCTCATCCCTCTCGCCGCCGATGGAGAGGATGCGGGCGCTTACACTGACGCCCCTCTTTTCCAGAAGCTGCATGGCGATGCCGCCCGCAATGCAGAGGGGGGCCGTGAGTCTGCCGGAAAACTGTCCGCCGCCGCTGTAGTCCCGGCTGTCGCCGTACTTTACCATGGCGGTATAGTCTGCGTGTCCGGGTCTTGGGATATGGCGCATATACTCATAATCCGAGGAGCGGGTGTTGGTATTTTTTATTATGGCGGTCAGCGGTGCGCCGCAGGTTTTGCCTTTTGCAAGCCCGGAAATAAATTCCGGCGCGTCCGCTTCTTTCCGGGATGTGGCATATCTTCCGCCGGGGGCGCGGCGGGCAAGAAAGGCCGTGAGCTTTTCCATATCTATCTCAAAGCCGGAGGGCAGCCCCTCGATAGTGACCCCTATGGCGGGGGCGTGGGACTGACCGAATATGCTAAAGTGAAAAAGCTTGCCAAAGCTGTTGCTCATAAAATTATCCCTCCAAGCTTTCTGTAGTCTTCAAAAAATGCGGGGTAGGACTTGTCCGCTGCCTGCGCGCCGAGGATGGTGACAGGCTTTTCGCACCCTGCCGCCGCAACTGCCGCGCTCATGACTATCCTGTGGTCGTTCATGCCGTCAACTGTGCCGCCGCTGAGCTTTTCTCTGCCCCGTATCACAAGGCCGTCCTCAAGCTCGGTGCAGTCTCCGCCCAGAGCGTGCAGCATTTTGCGCACAGCGCTGAGCCTGTCGCTCTCCTTTATTCTGAGCCTTGCGGCATTTACAAAGCGGGTCTCACCCTCTGTGAGGGCCGCCAGCACCGACAGCACCGGTACAAGGTCCGGCACATCCTTGCAGTCCACCGTGGCATTGCCCCGGCGGATGAGCTTTATAATGTCCTTTACTGCCCTGTCCCCCTGTGCTGAATTTTCATCCAGACCGCTGACCTCTATGCTGCCGGAAATTTCCCCTGCCACCAGCCAGAAGGCGGCATTGGACCAGTCTCCCTCCACGCTGAGTGCTTTTGGGGCTTTGTAGGCGCTGCCTGCGGGAATTTTAAAGCATCTGTCCGCAAAGGGTATATCAAGGGAGAAGTTTTTTTGCATATCAAGGGTCATGCGGATATATCCGGCAGACTCTATGTGTCCTTCCAGCTCTATGCTGCTTTCGCCTGAAAGCAGGGGCAGGGCAAAAAGAAGCCCGCTTATAAACTGGGATGACACATCCGCCCGCAGCCTGTACTCCCCGGCAGATATTCTGCCCCGGACTAAGAGGCTGTTCCCCTCTTTTGAAAGCTCCGCCCCGTGGGCTGTAAGCTCCTCCCACAGGGGAGAAAGAGGTCTTTCAGAGAGTCTCCCCTCCATGATAAGCCTTGCTCCGCCTCCAAGGGCGCAGACCACAGGCAGCAGAAAGCGCAGGGTGCTGCCGCTCTCGCCGCAGTTCAAAAGGGCGTTTTCGCGGATCTTCTCTATTGGTCTTACATGGAAACAGCCCTCTTTGTACTCTATACCCGCGCCCAATGAGCTAAGACAGGAGGCCGTGGCCTCAATGTCCTTTGAAAGGGAGGGGCAGGAAATCACCGTCTCCCGGTCTGCAAGGGCAGCGCAGATAAGCGCCCTGTGAGCGGCGGATTTGGAGGGTATTGCGGCAATGCTGCCGGATAAGGGGGCAGGTTTTATGCAAACATCCATGGTATCAAAGTCCTGTATTTACAAAGTCTTCAAGCTCCTCCACTCTGGTGGGGAGCAGGCCGCAGCGGCCTATCTCATAGGGTACGATAAGATTTACAGTGCCGCCTGCCCGTTTCTTGTCTGAAAGCATGGGGTCTATGAGCTCCTTTGCCGTGTATGCGGTTGCGGCAGGGAGCTTCAGGGCTTCAAGGCCCTTTTCTATGGCTTCGGCACAGTTTTCGGGGCATATGCCCTTTGCGGCCGCGGCTCTTGAGACCACGCCCATGCCCATAGCCACCGCATAGCCGTGGGATATGCTGTAGGCGCTGAGCTTTTCTATGGCATGGCCTACGGTATGCCCCAGATTGAGCATCATACGCACGCCTGTGTCAAACTCGTCCTTTGTAACATAGTCCCTTTTAAGCTCCACGCAGCGGCCTATGACATATTCCCTGTCAAAACCCTGTCCGCGCTCCGCAAGATGCTCAAAAAGGGCTTTGTCCGCAAGGACGCCGTACTTTATCACTTCGGCGCAGCCGTCGGCAAAGAAAGCGGGAGACAGGGTATCCAGCGTATCAAGGTCGCACACTACAAGCTCCGGCTGGCAGAAAGCGCCCGCCAGATTTTTGCCGGCCTTCAGGTCTATGGCGGTCTTGCCGCCCACGGAGGAGTCCACCATTGCAAGAAGGGATGTGGGAATCTGCACAAACTTCACGCCACGAAGATAGGTGGCGGCGGCAAAACCCGTGATATCCCCCACCACACCGCCGCCCAGAGCCACCAAAAGGTCTGTGCGGGTAAGGCGGTTTTCGGCGAGGAAATTCAGAATCTCCACATAGGTCTCGGCGTTTTTGGATTTTTCACCGTGGGGGAATACAAAGCTCACAACCGAAAATCCGGCGTTTTCAAGACTCTTCGTAAGCCGCCGGAGATAAAGGGGGGCTACATTGTCATCGGAGATGACGGCGGCTGTGCTGCTTTCGGGGCAGACAGCGCGGACAAGCGCCCCGCTTTCGTCCAGAAGCTTATTGCCGATAACAACTTCATATTCCTTCGATACGCTTATTTTTATTCTTTTCATTCTTCGTCTATGGCTTTCTTTCTCATTCTGCCCTCATCAAGGATGCGGATGAGGGTGTCCGGGTCATTTTCGGCTATGGCTGTGCGGTATTCGCCCAGTCTCTCTATGAGAAAGTCCAGCTCCTTTATAAGATTATCGCCGTTTTCAAGGAAAAGCTCCGTCCACATCTGGGGATTGAGCCATGCCACACGGGTAAGGTCCCTGTAGCTGCCGGCGGAAAAGCCCTTGTGACTGCCCGCTCTGGGGCTTTTTATATAGGCGTTGGAGACGATGTGAGCCATCTGGGAGGTAAAGGCTATCATCTCGTCATGCTTTTCGGCTGTTGTGACGGTGATGCTGCCAAAGCCCACCGGCTCCAAAAGCGTCTTTATCCTCTCCAGAAGCTCCATCTCGTCATATCTGGGAGGCACTATCACCATGGGCGCACCGTCAAAAAGGTCGGCCCGGGAGAATTTGAAGCCGGAGTTATGAGTTCCCGCCATAGGGTGTCCGCCCACAAAGGTGAAGCCGTACTTTTCTGCCAGAGGAAAGGCCATTTCGCATATCTTCCTTTTGGTGCCAAGGCAGTCCATTACAAGAGTATCTGCGGGAATATGCTCCGCCGCGTTTTTCAGATATTCCTCCGCCGCCTCGGGATAGCTGCAAAGGAGAAGAATCTCACAGTCTTTTAAATTTTCCATGGTCAAGGGCGCATCCACCGCACCGGAGAGCATGGCAAAGTCCAGCATGGTCTTGTTTCTGTTGTCAGCCAGTACGGTCACATCCGCGCTGCGCTTGAAGGCCTTCGCCATGGAGCCGCCGATAAGGCCAAGCCCCACTATGCCTACTTTCATTGTCTCTGCCCCTTTCTCAGTCCGTTATGACCTGACGGATCTGCCTTATCTTCTCTGCCAGAACCGCAAACTGCTCGGGAGTGAGGGACTGGGCACCGTCGCAAAGGGCGTGGAGAGGATCGTTGTGAACCTCCACCATGATGCCGTCCGCGCCTGCCGCTGCCGCTGCCAGCGCCATTGAAGGCACATAGCGGGAATTGCCGGTGGCGTGGCTGGGGTCTACCACCACGGGCAGATGGGTCAGCTCGTGGAGAACAGGCACGCAGGAAAGGTCAAGAGTATTGCGGGTGAGAGTCTCATAGGTGCGGATGCCGCGCTCGCAGAGGATGATGTTTTCATTACCTCCGGCGCAGATATACTCTGCACTCATGAGAAGCTCCTTTATGGTGTTGGCAAGGCCGCGCTTCAAAAGTATGGTCTTGCTGGTGCGGCCCAGCTCACGGAGAAGCTCAAAATTCTGCATATTTCTGGCGCCTATCTGGATAATGTCCACATCCTCGAAAAGCTCCAGATGCTCTATCTTCATTATCTCGGACACGATGGGAAGCCCCGTAGCCTTCTTGGCCTCAGAGAGAAGCTTCAGTCCCTCGCCCTTGAGCCCCTGAAAGTCGTAAGGGGAGGTGCGGGGCTTGAAAGCGCCGCCCCGGAGTACGCCCGCTCCGGAAGCTTTCACCCGCTCGGCAACGTCAATGACCTGTTCCCGGCTTTCCACGGAGCAGGGTCCGGCTATAAGGCTGAAGTGACCGCCGCCGAAGGATGCGCCGCCCACGGTGATGACAGAGTCATCCGGATGAAACTTCCGGGAGCTCTTTTTGTAAGGCTCGCTGACGGGTCTGACGGTCTGGACTATCTCAAGGCTTGCAAGAAGCTCCGGGTCTATCTTGCCGGTGTCGCCCACAAGGCCCAACACCGTATAGTCCTTTCCGTCGGATATATGCACATCCAGTCCCTGACTTTTAAGCCAGCTGATAAGATGGATTTTCTGTTCTTCGGAAACATTGTGTTTTAGTACGGCGATCATGGTTTTTACTCCTCTTTGGCATAAAATAAAGGCTGCAAAGGCATATGCCCTGTGCAGCCATTAGATTACCTGATGATAGGTCGCGTTCGATTTATCCGCAGCACAAAGCACTATTACTCTTTGTCAAAGTAATAGTAGCAAAAATACTTTACGGCAAAACCAAAACGCATAATAGTTTCTCCTTTGGTAGGATAAAGCGATTATACAACCTGAGGCCCTTCATGTCAAATGACAAACTGCAAGAAAACTTTTCCCATTTACAGTGGAAATATATGCATTTTTCAGTCAAGGCGTTTTGCAAGGGCGGCAATGCGTTTGCCTGCACTGCCTTTTTTAAGGTCTGTAAGGTCGATGACCTCGATGCCAAGCTCGGTTGCCCTGTTTCTTGTGACAACAGCGCTTGTCTTTGTGGTGACAATGGCGGCCTTGGCGCCCTGTCCGCCGAAGCGGTCACGGAGAATGGCAAGCTCGTTGAGAGCCTCGGTATTCACCTCGCAGGTCTTGCAGCTTATGAACATGGGGGTCACATCCCGCACAGCCATAACGTCTATCTCATTGGTGACGCTGTCCCGGCGCACATTGCTCTCCCAGTCCACAA
The DNA here is from genome assembly GCA_017465025.1 of Oscillospiraceae bacterium. Classification (GTDB taxonomy): domain Bacteria; phylum Bacillota; class Clostridia; order Oscillospirales; family Oscillospiraceae; genus Limivicinus. The sequence goes on along the minus strand of JAFTXM010000125.1, from coordinate 9,730 downwards.
CGGCGCTGGTGCGCACATCGTCAAAGACCCCGGCATCAACGCACAGCTTGTACACATAAAGCTCCAGCACGCTGCCCACATCCCGAAGCCAGGTACGTACCTGATGATCCATAAATCTGAAGCTGACGCTCTGGCCCCGCTTTATCTCAAGCTTTTCTATAAAGCCCAGCTTCTCAAGCTCAGAAAGGGCGTTTTCATTGGCGGCGATGCGTCTGCCGTGCTCGCCCTTCACGGTGTAGTCACCGCAAACCTCCAAGGGGATGGGCTGCTCCTTCGGCACCTGAGAGACGCGCTGCATATAGTTGACGATGCCGCCCCAGTCTCTGCGGTATTTGAGATACAGCCTGAAAAAGCCGTCAAAATAGCTCATGTAGCTGTCAAGAACGGCGTTATCCACGCGGCCTGTACGCATGGAGCCGCCGGTCATCATGAAAAAGTCCTCCACCGTGTACTTGAGGGTGCAGTCCAGCTTGTCGGCAAAATCTGCACCGCTTATGCTGTAAAAACGGTTCTGGCGGCGGCTGTAGGTGAACACCGGGATCTGGCAGGCGGCAGAAAGCTGGCCCGCGGCAAAAAGGGCGTTGTCCGTGCCGCCGGACACATCCAGCGCACAGTCGGGGTATCTGTCCACCACGTTTTTAAGGCAGTTATATACGTCCTTTGACGAATACTTATCCGCCTTTACATATTCGGGATTGAAGTCAACGCCACGGTGGGCAAAATAATCCCTCAGAGCCCTCTTTTCCCGCTCGCCCACCTCGGCAGAGCAGATATATACCGTACGCTCGGGTCTGAACATTTCGGTGCTCAGCACATTTTCAAGAGGACGTTCATCGTAGAGTTCTATCAAGGTTTTCATATTTTATACCCCGCATTTTCTGAGTATCTTCTCAATAAGCTTTTCGTTTACGGGCAGGAAAATACCTGCCACAGGGCCTACAAGAAAAGCGCACACCAGCGTGCCTATACCGAACACTCCGCCCAGAAGCCAGCCTGCCGCCACAAAGGAAAAGTCCACTATCACACGAACGACGCCGAACTTTTTCCCAAGCTTATCGCTTATCACCACAGCCACAAGGTCATTGGGGCCGGTGCCGGCCTGAGATTTTATCACGATGGTCATGCCGTAGGCCAGAATGCCGCAGCCTGAAGCCAGAAGTAAAAGCTTCACCGCAAAGGAGGAGACCATTGCAAAAAGGGGCGCAAGCAGCAGGCTGAAAAGGTCGATTATAGGCCCGCCGAATACCATGCACACGATGGTGCCCAGCTTCACATAGCTTCTGTCCACTATAAGCAGCACAATTATAATAAGAAAGCATACGGCGATATGCACTCTGCCGTGGGTGAGAAATGCCCAGCCGCTCAAGCTGTCAAGCCCTCGGAAAAGCCCCTGCACCAGAACATTGAAGGGGTCTGCTCCCAGGTCTGCAAGCAAAAACATGGTCACGCCCAGATGGGCAATGGTCAGACCTATGAACAATATTATGAGACGCAAAAGCGTCTCCTTATACTTTCCCATCTTGACCGCCTCCAAAAGTTTTTTATATTTTATCATGTTTGCGGCATTTTCGCCACTGTAAGTTTGGCTTATAAAAATTTAAGCGCGGCATTGGTCTTCATTCCAGTGCCGCGCTTTGCTGCGATTATATGCTTTGGGGTTCTCGCTTTTTCTTGTGACCGGGTTTATGCCCTGCCATGTGCCGCGCTTCATGGTGTCCATGCGGCGCTTTTCCTTTTTGGAAAGCTTTTCATAGGGAACAAATTTCTCCATTTTTATCACTCCTTTTGGATATATGACGAAAAAGAAGCCAATATGTTCCATTCTCCATTCTTGACATGATTTACACACAATGATAGTATTCAAAGTAAGCAAGGGGCGAGGCGGTCAGCTACACCACCCGAAAGGGGGTGAAGCTATGCCAATGACACTGACGATACATATCTTCGGATATACTGTAACGATTAGAGTTAAAAAGCAAAACCGCCACTCTGCCAAGTGACGGTTTTATGTGGCTTTGCTACATAACCTTAACTTAACGAGCTGACCGCTGGTCATCGCTCCTTGTGTTTAAAATATACCATATACAGCATAAAAAAGTCAACAATACATATAATTTTCTTATCTCAACACCCTCCGGGTGTTGTTTTTTTATAAGCCCAGCATACTGCCGGCAAGTCTGCCAAGGATGCCGAAATAGCCGGGTCGTGCCACATCCTCCGCCGCAAGCAGAGGAACGGTCGCCACAGTGTTCTCCCCGGAGCGCACCGTCAGCATACCCAGCCTGTCGCCCCTTTTGACCGGGGCCTTTACCGACGCTTCACAGCTCAGCTCATACGTGAGCGCCGCATCGGTCTTGGGCAGGAGTTTCAGCTCCTCCCCGCCGAAAAAGGTGTTTACGCTCTCGCGCTTACCCAGCTCCACGGGAATGCTTGGGGCTTCGGTATCGCCCCACATGGAGCAGAGCGCGTAGTTTGCAAAGGCGAAGGAGAGCATCTGCTCGGCATCATAGTTTCGGCTGTCGGAGCTGTCGGATTTCATGACCACCGCAATATATTCCACCCCATCCCTCTCCGCCGTGGCGGAAAGACAATAGCCGGCCTTTTCGGTATAGCCGGTCTTCAGACCGGTGCAGCCATCGTACCAGTACACCAGCTTATTGGTGTTGCTCAGCTCAAACTCGCCGTTTCTTATACTGTCCATCCAGATGGTGCTGTAGTCCTTTATAAGCTCATGGGCTATAAGCTGCCGGGACATGATAGCCACATCCCGTGCGCAGGTATAGTGATTGTCATCGTCGAAAAGCCCGGTGCAGTTTGTAAAGTTCGTATCCTTCATACCAAGCTCGGCGGCTCTTTTGTTCATACGTCCCACAAAGGCCTCCTCGCTGCCGCTCATGTGCTCTGCCATAGCCACGGCGCAGTCATTGGCAGAGACCACGGCAATGCACTTGAGCATATCGCTGACGCTCATTTTCTCCCCTTGGGCAAGATACACGCAGCTGCCCCCGAAGGAGGCCGCCCGCTCGCTGGCTGTGACAATGTCCTCCAGCTTCAGCTTTCCCGCCTCTATGTCCTCAACTATCAAAAGCATGGTCATTATCTTCGTAACGCTGGCAGGGTGCAGATGCTCCTTTGAGTTCTTTTCATATATTATCTGCCCGGTCATCTTCTCCATCAGCAGCGCCGACGGTGCAGAAACGCTGGGTACTATCGTGGGCGGCTGGGCGGCCTGCACACTGAACGGAAAGCACAGCGCTGCAAGCGCAAAAATCAGTAAAAGGCAAATTGTCCGTTTCAATATCGTATACCTCGCTTCCGCTTTTTCTTTTGTTGGAGCATATGAGAGAAAAAGTTACAATATGAACGGTTTACATTTTTCGCCATTTTTCGCAAGGCTGGAATGAATATCTTTGCATAGTGGGCTTTGCTGTTTTCGGAATATCAAGGGTTTTTGAACATTTTCCACAGGGTTTTCAACATCATCTGTTGGAAATACTTCAATAATTTTAAGTTTATGGTTTACATAATTTTATTATTTTTTGTAAAATTATTTTACGAAGGCTTCACAAAAATTTACAAATTTGTGCCTTGACGCTGATATGGTGCAAGAGTAAAATATGGAGCATACAGAGATGGATCTCCGGTCCGGAAAGGAGCTTGGATGAAAAGAGTTTTCAAGTGGGATAAAAAGTACCTGTACTGGGGTATAACTGGCTTTTCCGTTGTGGCCTGCGCCATACTTTTCTACATGGCGCTCAACTATATCGGTCTGCTGACGGACGGTATAGGCACAATTATCAAGATACTCAGCCCCTTTGTTTGGGGTCTTGTAATAAGCTGGATCATTTTCCCCATGATGCGTTCCTTTGAGGAAAACCTCTTTATGCCTTTGGGTGAGCGCATACATAAGAAAAACCCCCAGACGGCCAAAAAATTTGCCCGCAGCTTTGCTGTGCTGCTTTCCGAGCTTGTTTTTCTGGCTGCCATTGCGGCTTTGGTGTATCTTATACTGCCTCAGCTCTATCAGAGCATTGAGACTATCGTGCGCAGCAGCGACGGCTACATAAGCTCCCTCACCACGTGGATAGAGACTGTGCTTATCGACTATCCTGAGATCGAAAGCTACCTGCTTTCCGCGGTAGGCACTTTGAATACAGGGCTCATTGAGTGGCTGCGGACCACCATATTGCCGGAGCTGGGCAATCTTGTGACCAATGTGACCGCAGGCGTGTACTATGTGCTGATGGGCGTTTACAATCTTCTCATCGGTATTATCGTGTCCATCTACGTGCTGGGCAATCTTGAGACCTTCCGGGCCAATGCCAAGCGTATGCTCTACAGCGCTGTAAGCGTGGACAATGCCAAGCGCTTTCTGGACGGGCTCAAGTTCACAAACCGCACCTTTATCGGCTTTCTCAACGGAAAGCTGCTGGACTCTGCCATCATCGGCCTTATCTGCTATGTTTGCTGCTCTCTTCTGAAAATGCCCTACTCCCTGCTTGTCAGCGTTATTGTGGGCGTGACCAACATAATTCCCTTCTTTGGCCCCTTCATCGGCGCAATTCCCAGCACCATTATCATTCTCATGGTCTCCCCGCTCAAGGCTCTCATATTTGTGGTGTTCGTTTTAATCCTCCAGCAGGTGGACGGCAACATCATCGGCCCCAAGATTTTGGGCAGCACCACCGGCATCAACGGCTTCTGGGTAATGTTCTCCATCATTCTGGGCGCCGGTCTCTTCGGCTTCTGGGGAATGCTTCTGGGCGTGCCCGTGTTCGTGGTCATCTACACCATTATCAATATGTCCATTGAGAAAAATCTCAAGGAAAAGGATCTGCCCTTTGAGACCTCAGATTATATCGGAATGGACTATATTGACCCTGTGAGCCGGGAGATAGTGAAGGTCAAAGTTGAAGACCCCCTTGAGGATGTGGAGTTTGTTGCTCCCACCGATACGGCACCGGCCAAGTCTGAATAACAGAAACTGCCGCACAGCTTTTTCGCTGTGCGGCATTACTGCGCATACAATATTATCTGTGGGCAAGGCTGTCACGGGCCTGAGCCAGTGCGGACACGAGGGCGGCTGCGTCCTCCTCCGTCGTATACCGGGAAAGGCCGATACGTATGGCCCCGTCGATGACCTTCGGGTCAAGGCCCATGGTCTCCAGAACTATGCTGCGCCCGCCCTTTTTGCAGGCAGAGCTTTTGGAGACATACACTTCCCTGGCCTCCAGATAGTTCATCAAAACCTCACTGCGCCAGCCGGGCATGGAGATACTGAGGATATGGGGGGCGGCGCTTTCTATATAGCGAAGCTCCGGGATGTTTTCGGAAAGCTCCCTGATTAGCCGGGCCTTCATCGCCGCCATGCGGGCGGCATTTTCAGCAAGTCCGGGATATGCCGCTTCACAGGCCGCGCCGAAAGCGGCTATCTGAGGCATGGCCTCGGTGCCGGCTCTCCTGCCGTTCTCCTGTCCGCCGCCGACGATGAAGTTCTTTATTTTTAAGCCCTCTTTTATATAGAGAGCGCCTATGCCCTTGGGCGCGTGTATCTTATGACCGCTGACGCTTATCATGTCTGCCCCCAGGGTTTTGGCGGAGAAGGGCAGCTTCATGAAGGCCTGTACCGCGTCGGTATGGATGAGCGCCTGGGAGCCGCGCTTCCTTATTGCCCGGGAAATGGCAGAAATATCCGTGACAGCGCCCGTTTCGTTATTGACCAACATGAGAGAAACGAGTATAGTATCTTCCCGTAGGGCATCGAGCACGCTCTGAACGCTGACAGTTCCGTCACTCTCACCCTTGAGCCTTGTGACCTCAAAGCCCCGGCGCTCCAATTCGTCAAGGGCTTTTCGCACCGCGTCATGCTCAAGCTGGGAGGAGATAATGTGCTTGCCTTTGCGTTTTGCGCTCTCCGCGCCGCAGATTATGGCCCAGTTGTCACTCTCACTGCCGCAGGAGGTAAAGACAAGCTCTGTCGGCTTACAGCCCAGCGCCTTTGACACCTGCGCTCTCGCCCCGTCCAGAAGCTTTTTGGCCTCTCTGCCCTTGGTGTGGGTGGAGCTGGGATTGCCGTAGCATATTTCCATTGCGTTTACTGCCGCCTCTATTGCCTCGGGGCAGACCTTTGTCGTGGCGGAGTTATCAAGATAGTGTTCCATATTTCACCGTTCAATTTCTTTTTTGAGGTATTCAATGAGGTATATTATATCCACTCTGGGCTGCAAGGTCAACCAGTATGAGACTCAGGCCATGGAGAGCATATTGCAAGGCCACGGACATACGAAAGCCGGAAAGGGCGAAATTGCCGATGCGGTCATCGTCAACAGCTGCGCCGTCACGGCCGAGAGCGGCAGAAAGTCCCGCCAGACGATACGCAGGCTCCGGGACGAAAACCCCGGCTGCGTGCTGGCCGTATGCGGCTGCTACTCACAGCTTGAGCCGGATGAGGTTGAAGCGCTCGGCTCCAGGGTCATCTTCGGCGCTGCCAACAGAAAAGACTTTGTGGCGGCGGTGGAAAAGGCCGTGGCCGAAGGCAGCAGCGAGAGGAATATTGACGAGCCTTTCAAACGCAGAGTAATAGAAGACCTGCCCGCCGGGGCAGTTGCGGGGCGCACGAGGGCCATGCTGAAAATTCAGGACGGCTGTGTGAATTTTTGCAGCTACTGCATAATCCCCTACACCCGCGGTCGTCTCCGTTCCCTCCCCATTGAAAAGGCCGTGGAGGAGACTATAAAGCTGCGGGCTGCGGGCTACAGGGAAATAGTTCTCACCGGTATAGAGGTGGCCTCCTACGGTGTGGACCTGCCCGGCAGACCTGACCTTGCGGATATTATCTGCGCCTGTGCGGAGGTCTCCGGAGATATGCGGATACGCCTTGGCTCACTGGAGCCGACGGTCATTACCGAGGAATTTTGCCGCAAGCTTGCAGACACCAGAAAGCTCTGCCGCCATTTCCATCTCTCACTCCAGTCCGGCTGCGACAGGACGCTTAAGAACATGAACCGCAAATACGATACCGCCCGCTTTTATTCCGCCGTGGAGCTTTTGCGAAAATATTTCCCCGGCTGCGCCCTCACCTGCGACCTTATCTGCGGCTTCCCCGGCGAGACTGAGGAAGACCATGCCGCCACCCTTGGGTTTATAGACCGCTGCGCCTTTGCGGATATGCACGTTTTCCCCTACTCCCGCCGCCCCGGCACGCCCGCCGACACCATGCCCGGGCAGCTGAGCCGCAGCGTGAAGGAACGCCGCGCCGCCCAGGCCGCCGCTGTGGGCAAAAGGATGCGTGATGAGTTTATGCAAAGCAGTATCGGCAGCACTCTCAGCGTGCTTTTTGAGACGGAGGAGGACGGGATCTGCACCGGGCACAGCGACAGCTATCTGCCCGTTTCCGTCAAGGCACACAATCTCAGGGGCAAAACCCTTGACATTGTCATCCGTTCATACGAAAATGGCCACTTACAGGGTGAAGTCCTTTGACAGAGTTTCGAGATTGATATATAATTAACGCAATTATTTCTCAGGAGTTTTTACATGAGCGAAAGAGTATTCAATTTTTCCGCCGGCCCCTCCGTCATGCCGGAGAGCGTGCTGACAAAGGCGGGCAGCGAGATTTTAAACTACGGCGGCAGCGGTATGTCCGTTATGGAGATGAGCCACCGTTCAGCCGCTTTCATAGATATTTTCAACAAGGTAAAGGCCACCTTCAAAAGCCTTATGAATGTGCCGGACAGCCATGAGGTGCTGTTTTTGCAGGGCGGGGCCACCGCCCAGTTTGCCGCCATACCCATGAACCTTATGAAAAGCGGCAAAGCCGACTATGCAGTAACCGGGCATTTTTCAAACAAGGCCGCTGCGGAGGCGGAAAAGTACGGCAGCGTGCATATAGCCTGCGATACTTCCAATGAAAACCACAGGCATATACCCGCTCAGTCCCAGCTTTCAATTTCTGATGGGAGCGACTATTTCTACTACTGCGCCAACAACACCATCTACGGCACTCAGTGGCAGTATGTACCCTCAAGCGCCGCTCCGCTGGTCTGCGATATGTCCTCGGAAATACTGTCAAAACCGGTGGATGTCAATAAGTACGGCCTTATCTACGCCGGGGCGCAGAAGAACATGGCCCCTGCGGGACTTACCGTGGTGATAATCGACAAGTCCCTTGCGGGCCACGAAATGCCCATCACCCCGGAGATTTTCAGCTACAAGGAAATGATTTCAAAAGACTCCATGCTCAACACGCCCCCCTGCTGGTGCATATATATGCTGGGGCTTACCTGCGACTGGGTGCGCGATATGGGCGGCCTTTCCGCCATGGAGGAGCTGAGCATTGCCCGTTCAGAGCTTATTTACGATGTGCTGGACAACAGCCGTTTTTACACCTCTCACGCCGATAAAGGCAGCCGCAGCCGCATGAACGTCACCTTCCGCACCCCCTCCGACGCACTGGACGCGGAGTTTGTAAAGGGCGCAGCGGCACAGGGTCTTGTAAATCTCAAGGGTCACAAGAAAACAGGGGGCTTAAGAGCCTCTCTCTATAACGCCATGCCCGTGGATGGCGCAGCGAAGCTTTCCGAGTATATGAAGAAATTCGAGGTAGATCATGTATAATATAAAGACTATGAACAGCATTTCCCTTGCCGGTATCGAGGTTTTGGAGCGCAAGGGCTGCAAGGTGGGCAAGGATGTGGAAAAGCCCGATGGTATGCTCATCCGCTCGGCGGATCTCCACGAGTATGAGTTTAACGATGAGCTTCTGGCTATCGCCAGAGCCGGTGCAGGCTACAACAACATCCCCATTGAGGACTGTGCGGAAAAGGGCATAGTGGTTTTCAACAGCCCCGGCGCCAACGCTCAGGCTGTCATGGAGCAGGAGATATGCTCCCTGGTGATGTCCTCAAGGGATGTGCTGGGCGCAATCGACTGGGTTCGCTCCATTGCAGACGAGGGCGAAAACATACCCAAGCTTGTGGAAAAGGGCAAATCCTCCTTTGCAGGCCCTGAGATAATGGGCAAGACTCTCGGTGTCATCGGTCTTGGCGCAGTTGGCGCACTGGTGGCCAACGCCGCTTTGGAGCTTGGCATGACCGTATACGGCTACGACCCCTTCATGTCCGTTGAGGCCGCATGGCAGCTTTCCCGCTCCGTAATCCACTGCGACACTCTGGATGAAATTTTCAGAAATTCCGACTATATAAGCCTCAATGTCCCCTACACCGAGACTACCCATCACCTGATAAACGCCCAGTCTCTCAGGAAGATGAAGGACGGCGTAAGGATAATAAACGAATCCCGCGCTGAGGTGGTAAACGATGAGGCCATGGCTATCGCCCTTGACCGGGGCAAGGTTGCAAAATATGTGACCGACTTCCCCAATGAGACCATTTTGAAAGCCCCCAACGTTATCGCCATGCCCCATCTGGGCGCCTGCACCCCCGAAAGCGAGGATCGCTGCGCCGTAATGGCGGCAAGGGAGCTGTACGACTATCTTCTCAACGGCAACATCAAAAACTCCGTCAACCTGCCAAACGCCTCTTTGAGCCGCATGGGCGTGTGCCGTCTCTGCGTAATCCACCACAATGTTCCCCGAATGATCACCCGTATTCTGGACTTTATCAGCGACAGGAACATAAACGTTGAGCACATGATAAATAAGCCCCGCGACAAATACGCCTACACCATCGTGGACCTTGGCGAGCGCATAGGCAAGGACGTTGCCGAAGCG
>JAFTXM010000124.1 GCA_017465025.1 Oscillospiraceae bacterium | reverse complement strand
CGCGCCAAGATCGACACCAGCGACAACTCCCTCGGCTGGAAGTGCGCCCAGTACGAGATGAAGGGCGTTCCCCTGCGTATAGAGATCGGCCCCAGAGACATTGAAAACAATGTCTGCATGGCCGTCTGCCGTCACAACGGCGAGAAGATCTCCGTCTCCCTCGACCAGCTTGACGCCAAGGTGCCCTAGCTTCTCGACCACGTTCAGAACGGTCTTTACGAGAAGGCTAAGAAGAATCTGGACGAGCATTGCTTTGCCGCCTACTCCGTGGAAGAGGCAGCCCGGATCCAGAAGGAAAAGGGCGGCTTCATCAAGACCATGTGGTGCGGTGAGCTTGCCTGCGAGATGGAAATGAAGGAAAAGGCCGGCATGTCCTCCCGCTGCATCCCCTTCGATCAGGAAGATCTGGGCGAGGTCTGCGCCTGCTGCGGCAAGAAGGCCAAGCATATGATCTACTGGGGCGTGGCTTACTGATAAGCAGCGCAAAAAACTCCATAAAAATTCACCCGCTGAACTGTGCTTCAGCGGGTGTTTGCTTTTGTAGGCTCTTGCTTGATATCCGGGCTTATTCTGCCCGGGGAGACCGCCAAAGCATCGGAAAATCATCCTCGGCTTCTGACGGAATGAGCACCCCGGCCACGGTCTTTCAGCAGCTTTCGCATATTATTTTCAGCTTATCGACCATGTCCCTTATCACCGGTGAAATGCTCTCTCTGAACATTCCTTCAAACAGCCTGTTCAGGTTTTCCTCAAAATCCTCCGGCAGGATACCGCACCGGGCCGAGCAGATGCCCTGCATTCTCTTTTCACCGGGGTGACCCATTTTGTTCAGGGCAAAAATAACGTCAAAATAGCTGGCAAGAAACGCTGCCACTCTGTGATTGACGCTGACAAGATCCCCCCTGTCCTCCGCCTTTTTTATCTGCATATCAAAAGAGGGCAGCATACCGCTCAGAAGCTTCATGTTGTTGGAAATGATGTTTTCCATGAGCTTTTCCGGATAGGGAATATTGTATTTTTCCTGCATGGCGCCGAGCTTTCCCTCTTTATCAAGCAGGATGCGGCAGCTTGTCAGATTGTACCACAGGCACGTTGTATAGCCGTTCCATGCATTGCAGTCGAAAACGACAGAAGACAGCACGGCGTCAAAATCCTTCATATCCCGGTATATGATGTCCATGTCGATACCGTCTTTCAGGGTCACATCGTCCTCCGGCTCCCAGAAACTGTTCCCGATCTCCATGTAAGAGCAGTACTTGTCCAGTATTTCCCTGCGCTGCTCCTGCGCGATTTCTCCCTTTATATATACATACACATCGTAGTCGGATTTTTCGTCGTTTCTCCCGGTTGCTCTGGAACCGCCAAGGGCGATGGCTTCCACCTGCGGCAGCCGTCCAAGCTCTTCGAATAATCCCTTCACATCGGTTTTCATCCCTTTTCTCCTTTTCCGCATTGCTTTTCCGCCCGGGGCCATACCCGGCACTGGAAGAAGATCAAAGCCGGCATTAAAGGCATAGCCGATACCCCTGCCGCATTTCTTCCCCGCGCCGGCAACTGGGATTATACCCCTTTTTGGGGCACAATGTAAGAGCAATGATCAAAGCAAAGCCCAATTCATCCTGTCACATGGAAAATCGCCCGGAATGATCCGGGCGATTGAGATATTGTTTTATTTCTTCATCCAGTCGTTGATCTGGTTTTTCATGTTGGCGCCCTTGGGGCCGGGGACACCGTGGACCTCGGCGGCCTCATACTGACGGTACTGCTGCCAGTAGAGCCTGCCGAACTTGTTGTCCTCTTCCTGCCAGAGATCCCGGTAATGGGCCATGCGCTCTCTCAGATGGGCGATAAGCTCCGCCGTGCCGGCGGTACCGGCCAGATTGCGCGTCTCCCAGGGGTCGTCTTCCAGATCGAAAAGCTGCGTCAGCTTCAGCTGTTCCGAGCGGTACTCCAAGAGCTTGTATTTTCCACTGATAATGCCGCGGATACGGGCCTGAAACACCAGATACAGCTCTTCTCTTGTCACATGGGAAGGCTCAGCCAGCACGGGGGCAAAGCTGATGCCGTCCACGCTTTCGGGGATGGCTACACCGCAAAGCTCGCAGAGAGTGGGGTAGATATCCAGAAGATACACAAAGCTCTCGCTGATCACATCGGCAGGGATGCCCGGGCCGCACATCACAAGAGGCACCTTCACGCTGTGCTCAAAGATGTTCTGCTTGCCCATGAGCCCGTGCTGGCCGATGGCAAGGCCGTTATCACCGGTGTAGACGATGATGGTGTCCTCAAGTATGCCCTTGTCCTCCAGCGCCTTGACTATCTTGCCCACCTGAGAGTCGATGTGGCTTATCATGGCGTAGTAGTCGGCAATATGCTGGCGTATCTTTCCCTCTTCCCGGGGGTAGGCCTCCACGTTCTCGTCCCTGCCCTTGGCGTTCCAGCCGTAGTCAAAGGAGGGCATGGGCTGGAAGTTGGGGGGAAGGGAGATCTTCTCCGGATCGTACATGTTTTTGAATTCCTCGGGCATGGTGCGCGGGTCATGGGGCGCAAGGAAGGAGACGTACATGAAGAAGGGCTCCTCCCCCTCATATTCCTCTATGAAGCGGCAGGCCGAGTCGGAGAAAAGCTCGGTGGAGTGACGTCCGGCGGGTATGCGGTCGGCGATGACCTTCACCGGCTCCTGATTGGCGGAGAAGTTGGGGGTGAAATTGATAAGATTGTCATAGACACCGTCGGGGCGGAAGTCGCTGACCGGCACGTTCCAGTGATCCCACAT
>JAFTXM010000123.1 GCA_017465025.1 Oscillospiraceae bacterium | reverse complement strand
GAACGGTCAGAAAGTGGTCAAGGTTTTCTGCCACGAGGATGAATGTCTCAAAGAGTTCGATGAGATCAACGAGCGCCTGTGTCAGTCCAGCTACAAGGCCAATTCCTTTGCCAATATCCTCGGCCCCATCATCGGCAATATCGGCAATATCCTTTACGTTGTCCTTGCTTTCGCCGGCGGACTTTTCATAATGGTCGGCCTGCCCAATCTGAGCCTTTCGGGAAAGGTGCTGGATATCACTATTCTCATTCCTTTCCTCAATATGTCCAAGCAGTTTGCCGGCAATGTAAACCAGCTCAGCCAGCAGATAAACAGCATTGTCATGGCGGCTGCCGGTGCTCAGCGTGTTTTCGCGCTGCTGGATGAAAAGCCTGAGACTGACGACGGCTATGTGACGCTGGTCAACGCAAAAATAAACGAGGACGGCAGTATCAGCGAATGTGCAGAGCGCACCGGCTGCTGGGCCTGGCGTCATCCCCACGGCGACGGGACACTCACCTATACCCAGCTCAAGGGCGATGTGCGCATGACGGAGGTGGACTTTGCCTATGAAGAGGGCAAGAACGTGCTGCAGGATGTGTCCGTCTATGCCGAGCCCGGGCAGAAGGTGGCCTTTGTGGGCGCCACCGGAGCGGGTAAGACCACCATTACAAACCTTATAAACCGCTTTTACGACATTGCCGACGGAAAGATAAGATACGACGGCATAAACGTCAACAAGATAAAGAAGGCAGACCTGCGCCGCTCCCTTGGTCTGGTGCTTCAGGAGACCCATCTTTTCACCGGCACGGTGCTGGACAATATCCGTTATGGCCGTCTGGATGCCACGGATGAGGAATGCGTTGCCGCGGCGGAGCTTGCCGGTGCCCACGATTTCATTACCCGTCTGCCGGAGGGGTATGAGACCATGCTCACCAACAACGGCGCCAATCTCTCTCAGGGTCAGCGCCAGCTGATCGCCATTGCCCGCGCGGCGGTGGCCGATCCTCCCGTTATGATCCTTGACGAGGCCACATCCTCCATTGACACCCGTACCGAGGCCATTGTGCAGCGGGGCATGGATAAGCTGATGGAAGGGCGCAGTGTTTTCGTCATTGCCCACCGCCTCTCCACAGTCATGGATTCCGATGTTATCATGGTGCTTGACCACGGGCGCATCATTGAGCGGGGCAACCATGAAAAGCTCATCGAAGAAAAGGGCGTTTACTACCAGCTCTATACCGGCGCCTTTGAACTTGAATAAAGCTGTATAACGAATTCAGCCCCTCCCGGATTGAACCCGGGAGGGGCTGTTATGATTATTTCAGAAAAATCAGGCTGTTTCTTCCACGCCGATGGCAAGTCCGGGTGCTTTCTGAGCGATGAGGGCCAGGGCATCGTCCATTGCCTTTTCGTTCTCCGTGGGAAGGCAGAGGATTTCCTTGCCGCCGCTGACAAATACCAGACGGGAGTAGAGGAAAGTGGTCATGCCGCAGCAGAGCTTGCCTCTGACTTCCTGCAAGCGGATGAAAACTCTCTCCGCGCAGTCATAGGGGATATAGCGGGTCTTGAGACCGTCCACAAAATATACGCCAAGGTCGCCGACCCGGATTTTATCAAATACAGGGGCCTGATTATAGTCTGCGCTCAGCTCAGGGCTGGTGATAACACCGCTGGGGGATGTAAATTTTTTGTCTGCCATTTCTTTTCCTCCTTTTATATTTTGAAACTATGTATTATAATTATAGCAAACTTATGTGTTTGCCTTGCCTTTTGATGAGTCCTTCATCTTCCATATGCCTCAGCTCACGCATCATGCTGCTCCTGTCGGCGCAGATGTAGTCGGCAAGCCGGGTATATGAAAGCTCAAGGTCGAAGCTGTGCTCTCCCTTCTCTGCCCTGCAAAGATCGAAATAGGCAAGGAGCTTTTTCCTCAGTGTTTTGTGGCTGAGCACGCCCAACCTGCCGCTGAGTCGTCTTGAGTGCTGGCTCGTCAGTTCAAAGAGATTGAGAAGCAATTGGCTGTGGTGCTGGCAGGCTCTGGTGCAGCGCCTGTACACGCAGGGAAAGCGGATGAACATTACTTCACATCGGCTGTCCGCCTGTACCGCCAGACCGGAATCCGTACCGGGGGTGGAGAAAAGCTCTCCAAAGACGTCGCCCTGGGCATAATATTCGAGAAAGCTGTACTCGCCGTCGCTGTCCATGCTGTAGAGATGGGCGCTGCCCTTCGTGAGCACGCACAGATGTTCGAGAGAGTTGGAATAAACAAGTATCGTATCGCCTTTGGAAAAACGCCTGATCTCCGGCTTGAAGCAGTCGAGCAGGGCTTTGGTGCTCAAAGGTCCGATGCTTTTGAAAAGTGGGCTGCTGCTCATTTGCCGTCCCCCTTTGTAAATTTATTATAGAAAAAATTTTATCACAATACTGTTGCATATGCCACAAAAAATATATAAAAAAACTAATAAAATAAAATCAGTAATTATTATTGATTTATTAAATGGAGGTAGAAATAAATGCAGTGCACAAGAAAGGTAAAGGAAGATCTTATTTGGGTAGGTGCTGATGACCGCCGTCTGGCTTGCTTTGAGGGGGTTTACGGGGTTCCCGATGGGGTGTCCTACAACTCCTATCTGATGCTGGATGAAAAGACCGCGCTTT
>JAFTXM010000122.1 GCA_017465025.1 Oscillospiraceae bacterium | reverse complement strand
GATAGCGACGATGGGGATGTGCAGCTTGCGGGCCTCAGCAATGGCATTGTGCTCCTTGCGGGGGTCAACAACGAACAGAGCGCCGGGGAGCTTCTTCATGTCCTTGACGCCGCCAAGGTACTTCTCGAGCTTCTCCATCTCGCCCAGGTGCTTCATAACTTCCTTCTTGGGCAGCATGTCGAAGGTGCCGTCTTCCTGCATCTTCTTGAGCTGAGCAAGGCGATCCACGCGGGTGCGCATGGTCTTGAAGTTGGTGAGCATACCGCCCAGCCAGCGGGCGTTCACATAGTACATACCGACGCGGGCAGCCTCTTCCTTGACTGCATCGGTGGCCTGCTTCTTGGTGCCGACGAAGAGAATGCTCTTGCCGTCTGCAGCCAGCTGACGGACGAAGTCATAAGCCTCTTCCATCTTCTTGACGGTCTTCTGCAGGTCGATGATGTAGATGCCGTTACGCTCGCAGTAAATGTACTCGGCCATCTTGGGGTTCCAGCGGCGGGTCTGGTGACCGAAGTGGACACCGGCTTCCAGCAGCTGCTTCATAGATACTACTGACATTTCATTTCCTCCATTTTTTGTTTTTTCCTCCGAAGGCTTCAACCCCTCCACCAAGCCTTGCGGCCACATGGGGGAAAGTCCGCCTCCGTGCGAAATGCTCTGGTATAATACCAGAATTTTTCCCTTTTTGCAATAGTTTCACGCATATTTTTGAGGGAAATTTTAAAATATTTTTGTGAAATTTACTTGCAAGCGAAAAAACCGTGCCGCAGAATGTGCGGCACGGCAAAAACTATTCAATTTTCAGCCTTTGGCACTCCCTGCCCTGCAATTTCAGGCCAGATTTCCGGTGGCATACATGGCGGCGGTGAGGGCCACCACAGGGGCAGTCTCACATCTTAAAATGCGCTCGCCCATGGAGCAGATGTGCATACCCACTATCTTGGCAAGCTCTGCCTCAAACTTTTCAAAGCCGCCCTCAGGGCCGGTCATTATCGCAACGGAGGAAACTTCCTTATTCTCCTCCAGAACCGCGTTGAGAGCTTCCCTCTCGCCTGTCTCGTACATAAAAAGAGCCAGATCCTTTTTCACCGCAATGTCAAAGGCCTCTGCCAGCTCTCCTGCCCAGCGGACCTTGGGAATAATGCCGCGGCCAGACTGCTTTGCAGCCTCCTCGGATATACGCTGCCAGCGTTCAAGCTTCTTTTCTTCGTTGCCCTTTTTGGCAATGCAGCGGGCAGAGTTGAAGAAGAATATTTCATCCGCACCGGCCTCAACACATTTCTGGATTATATAGTCGGTCTTGTCGCCCTTGGGCAGGCCGCACAGAACCGTCACCTTCACGCTGGGCTCGGCAGGGCAGCGGACAACTTCTATGACCTCCGCCTCCACCTGCTCCTTATCGGCCTTCACAAGGCGGCACTTATAGTCCGTCCCCTGACCGTCGCATATTATCATGTCCTCACCCGGACGCATACGCAGCACGTGCACGTGCTCTGCATCCCGACCGCGCATGTATGCCATGCCGCCGAGTATATTGGTGCCTGCAATGAAAAATCTGGGCATAGTATCAGCCTCGCAATCCGTGATTTTTCTTTTATTATTGCACATTTTTAACGGCTTTGCAAGAGCAGGCATAGGATAGAGAAGGAAATTACGACAGGAGGGATATAATTGTCCAGAGACTACAAAAAGGAGCTTGAGGGCTTTGAAAAGGTCTGGCAGAGAGTAGGCCAGAACAAGGCCAGGATGCCCGAAAGTTTGAAGCTCATGCCCAAAAAGTCCAAAAACGGCGGCAGACGCCCCAAAATATAAAATCTCGGGCCGGGCAGGTGAAAATTCCTTGACCCGGCCTTTTTTTGTAATATAATAGAACAAAGGAAAAACAAAGAGGTGCTGCCCTATGCCTACCACATGGAATCGCTCACCGGAAGAATTTCACAAAATATATATCGCCAATACCGACGCTTTCTACCGTCTGGGCGGCTATGCCCTGGCCGGGGAGCTGGACAGGTTTATGACCGGCTGCGCCATGCAGCTTTGGAGTCACGCCAGCGGCATTACTGAACGGCACGTGGAGCTTGCAAACCAGCTCTACTCCAAAAACCAGCCCCAGCCCAAGTGGATGCTGTGGAGTCTCACAAGCGCTGTGTGCAAGGGGGATGAGTTCATGCCCCCGGTGTTCTTCTGGAATCTGGCGGAGAGCGACGCAAAGCGCGGCAGCCAGACCTCCCGCACCTTCGTGCGTATGCTGACAAATCTGCTTTTGTACCTTGCCGCAGTGGACGATGAAGTGACATACGCTGAGGCCCAGTTTATAACCGAGTGTACGGACAAGCTTGACGCCATATGCGACAGCAGCGGTGTCAGCAAATCCAGAGAGGCTCTGAACCCGCTGGATTTTGTGACCTCCGGCGAGCAGGCCTTTACCGACAAGCACCGGGTACAGGTGCAGGGCGCAGGCGGCGAGACTGCCGCCGAAACCAAGACGGAAGCGGCTCCCAAGCCGGACTTTGACGAGCTTATGGAGCAGCTCAATGAGCTTGTGGGTCTGGACGAGGTGAAAAAGGACGTCAAAAACCTTGTAAATCTGGTAAAAGTCCGCAAGCTCCGTGAGGAGAACGGTCTGCCGGTGCCGCCCATGTCGCTGCACATGGTGTTTATGGGCAACCCCGGCACAGGCAAAACCACCATCGCCCGCCTTGTCAGCGGCCTCTATGCCGCCATCGGCGTTCTGAGCAAGGGTCAGCTGGTGGAGGTGGACCGCTCCGGTTTAGTCGCCGGCTATGTGGGTCAGACCGCGCTTAAAACTCAGGAGGCCATAAAGTCCGCCATAGGCGGCGTGCTTTTCATAGACGAGGCCTATTCCCTCTCCTCCGGCGGTGAGAACGATTTCGGACGCGAGGCCATTGAGACCATCCTCAAGGCCATGGAGGATCACAGAGACGACCTTATCGTGATCGTTGCCGGCTATACCGAGCCCATGCAGGGCTTTCTCGACTCCAACCCCGGCCTTGAATCCCGCTTCAACAAATATTTCCACTTCCCCGACTACAACGGGGAGCAGCTCATGGCAATTTTCCGCAGCCAGTGCAGCAAAAACAGCTACACCCTCAGCGAAGATGCGGAGAAATACGCTCTGGATATGTTCGCCAGAATGTATGAAGAGCGGGATGACAATTTCGGCAACGGCCGCGATGTGAGAAACTGCTTTGAGGACATGATAGTGCGCCAGTCCAACCGTGTGGCGGCGCTGGACGCTCCCGGCAAGGAGGATCTTATGATGGTTCTGCCGGAGGATCTGGGCTTTGAAGCTCCGGACGCCGAAGAGAACGAAGAAAAGTCAGATAACAGCTGAAAAAGCTTAAAAGGAGGATACCATGAAAAAGTATTTAAGAACGCTTGCACTGTTTCTCGTGCTGGCAAGCTTGATGTCCGTTTTTGGCGCATACGCCTTTGCAGACGGGCTTCAGAGCGCCGGAGAAGTATTCGCAGAGTTTCCCTACAACGAGGACGGTGAAGAGACCCCCTACCGCCAGCTGGCCTACAGAGTTTGCCAGTTTGACGAGGAAATTCTAATGCCCGGCGAAATAAACGTCTTCAATACCTATGACGGCGAGACACGCTATGTTCAGGGCAAGTACGGTATGGCCCGCGGACAGAAGCTGTACGACTGCCCCGATGAAAACGCCGAGGCCCGCTGGTTTGTAAGAGACGGCTGCCGTGTTATAGTCTACGGCGAAAAGAACGGCTTTTACTTTGTGGAGCTTCAGTACTATGAAAAGTCCGAAGGCACCTTCGCATGGATCCCCGTGGACTACGTAGTGGATGAGTGGAGCTTCCCCCTGAGCGTCACCCGCACCGGTGAGTACGGCGGCTGGTAATATCTTTCTGAATTTACCACAACAAGATAGTTTCACCCTGTCTCATTAAGAGACAGGGTGATTTTTGTTGTTCTATGTTCTGCCCACGGCTGCAAGTCCGAAAGGGGCCTTGCGCGTGATTATCATAAGCAGCATAAGTACGGCAAAAACGCTGTAGATAATTATGCTGATTTTTCTCACCTTTTTCAAGTCCACAGCTCATGTCCCCCTTTCAAACCCTGCACAGCAGCGCCCTCACTTCTTCTCCTCTGCTGCAGGCAGCAGGGGCTTGGGAGCGCGGCAGGTGAAAAGCACCACCTGTCTTGTTTTGGCGATCTCTTTAAGCAAAAGCATGGCCTGGTCAAAACGCTGCTCGTCCAGATTGACAAGGGCATCATCTATGATAAGAGGACAGGTCTCCCCATCGGGCAAAGCCAGCTCACACACCGCAAGGCGCACGGCAAGGTAGAGAAGGTCTATAGTTCCGGCGGAGAGATACTCGCTCTCTCTGGCGACTGCATCGTCGGCAGTGCGTATCTTTGCGCTGAAATCCCGGTTTATGAAGATATCCGAGTAGCGCCCGCCGGTGACGATGGACATATAATGCCCCGCAAGCTTGCCCAGCTGGGGAGAAAAGCGGCTTTGTATCTGCTCATCGGCGGCGCGGAGGGTATCTACCGCCAGCGCGATCGCATCATACTCCCGGTTGAGCTGCTCATACTCGTCCTCCATGCGGCTAAGCTCGCTGGACAGCACCAGCGGGTCGCCGGTGGCGGCAAGCCTGCCCTGCAAAGAGGCTATCTGAGCGGAAATGCGCTCGGCATTGGCCCGCTCCGCACTCAGTTCCCTTGAGAGGAGCGCTGCGGGAGAGGAGCCGCCGGTAAAGTCCAGATCGCCCAGCGCGGCCTCTTCCAGTTTTTCAAGGGCGGCTCTGGCATCCTCATAGTCAAGGCGGCTCACATACTCCTGCTCCTCCGCCTCCTGAAGCTCACCCCAGAGTCTGCGGTGTTCGTTGAGGGCATCTATTATCTGGGAGGGATTATCCGCCGAGTAGCGGCTCAAAATCTGCCTTTGCCAGTCAAGAGCCTGCTGCACCGAGCTTCGCTTTGCGGAAAAGCGCATAAGCAGCACCACAGCCACAAGGCAGCCCACGGCAGCGGCAACTATCATATAGATATATTGAAACTTCGCGTAAAGCCCCGCAAACACAGCGCTCAGCACGAAAAACAGCAGAGCCAGTGCCAGAGAGGGGCGCTTTTTGCGCTGTTCCCTAAGCATTTTTAGCTCCTGCATATCATTGTCCACCAGCTGCTCCACGGCCTCAAGGCTCTGCCCCTGAAACTGGCCGGCGCGCAGCTCATCCCTGCGCTGGGCGACCACAGCAAGCGCATCGTCGTGGCGCTCGGAACGCTCTTTCAGCTCTTCCCGGCCCTGATGGAGCATTTCCAGTGCCTCCCGGCGCTGCTTTTTTCTGGCCTCGGTCACTTCCGCCTCAAGCTGGGCGCAGTGCCTGCGGCTGTCCTCAAGACGGCTTTCCATCTCCTCTATATCTCTGGCGGAAATGTCCATATCGCTGAGCCTGCGCTGCACATCGTCCATAGCCCCTTCAAGCTGGGGGATAAGACCACGGCGGTTAAAGCGGCGACGGCGCAGCCATGAGCGCAGCATCTCGTCAGCCTCAGAGTATGACACCTGCTCCTCGCCGGTGGAGACGATGGTGCTTATGCGTTTTTCAAGCTCCGGGCTTCCGGTAACTGCCACGGTGCCCTGTTCCACAAAGGCGCTGCGGCGGAAAACATCCCTCGTGACACCTGTGAGCATCTCCCCGCAGTTGGCGGCGGTGATACCCTCAACTGGGACGCCGCTGCCGGTGTAGGTGGCTGAAAACTCACGCATAGGTGCGCTCTTGGTCTTGGTTGTGCGGCTTATGGTTATATCGCAGCGGTCGGCAGTGACTTCCATGCTGCCCTCCATGGGCGCGCCGGACCAGGGGGCATAGCGCAGCTTGTCCGGCAGGAAGCCGGCGCGGCTTCTCTGGGAGGAATCCACACCGTAGAGCATTGCGCGGGTAAAAGCGCACCATGTGGACTTGCCGCTTTCATTGGGGGCGTATATAACGTTCAGGCCCTCGTGGAGCTTGAGTGTATCGTTTTCAAGTTTCCCGAAGGAGGCTGTAAGCTTATTTATCTTCATGGGTCACTACCTCCTCCCCTCTGTCAAGGGCTGCAAGACCCCAGCGGGCAGCCTGCTCCACCAGAAGCCGCTCTTCATCGGTGCTGCACTGATCGTATTTAGCCTTGAGCTTTTCAAGGAAGATACCCCGGAGGCTGTCCTCTCCGGCCCGCTCCCACACATTGCGGCGGATGCGGGTCTCATCCTTTATCTGAAGCTCAAAGAAAAATTCGGAGAGATTATATTGCAGGGAGCTGAGATCCGGCGCCTGATCGGTCTCGCCGGTGAGCACTATCCTGTACACATCCCGCACCGTCTCGTCGGGCAGCATGGTGTGTATGGCCAAAAGCGGCTCAGTGGCGCTCACATCCACCTTCAAAAGCTCGTAGCGGCGGTGGGCAATACAGTGCTGTGTCAGGGTGCAGCCCTCGTCCGAAAGCTCCACAATGTTCACATACTTCTCACCCAGCTCGTCAAAGCCGCGCCCCTCCGGGCAGCCGGGCCAGGAATACCATGTCTCCCCCGCCTTCTGCAAGCCGGAGGCCTTGTGTACGTGGCCGAGGGCTGCATAGTGGATGCCGCTCGATGCAAGCTCTTCCACCGTGATGGGGTTATATTTGCTCTGGGCGGCTCCCACCTCACCGTGGACACAGAGGATATTGTACATTCCCTCTTCCCTGGGAGCGGCAAAGCCCGTCAGCAGGGCAGGGCTGCTCTTGTCTGTAAAGGCCGCGCCGTATACCCGCAGTCCCAGCCGCTTTATCTCCACCTGCTCTATGGTATTTTTAGTGAAGATATGTACATTTTCCGGCAGCTTGAGCCGCGCATAGGGAGAGCGGGGGGAATAATAGTCGTGGTTGCCCGGAGCGATAAATACAGGAGCCTTGATGGAGGCAAGGCTGGCCGCCAGCTCTTCGCCGGTCTCAAAATAGCTGCTCTCACTGTCCAGCAGGTCGCCGCTCATGAGCACAAGGTCCACCCGCTCCTTTTCGCAAAGCTCCGCCATACGGGAAAGAAGCTGCCTCTGCTCGCCCCGGCGCACCACAGCCTTGCCCAGACCCAGGCCCTGAAAGGCCGAGTCCATGTGCATATCTGCAATGTGCAAAATTTTAAGCTTGTTCATATAAGTCTCACACTCTCTACATCAAGGCATCTGCCCGTCTCCGGGTCTATCTCAAATATGCAGCCCTCCATGGAGCATTTCCCGCCTGCGGACTCGTAGCGTCTGGGGGGATCGCCCATGAATTTGCCTATGCTCTGCTCCGGGTCAATGCCCAGCACGGAGTTTATGGGGCCTGTCATACCAAGGTCTGTTATATAGCCTGTGCCCTTGGGCAGCACACAGGCATCCGAGGTCTGCACGTGGGTATGGGTGCCCCAGACGGCGCTGGCTCTGCCGTCCAGCAGAAAGCCCATTGCCCGCTTTTCACTGCTGCCTTCCGCGTGGAAGTCCACAAGGATTATCTTCTCCTTTATCTCCTCCATGTAGCCGTCGGCTATGACGAAGGGGTTATCGGTGTTGGTGTCAAGGGTGAAGCGGCCCATAAGGTTCAAAACGCACACATCGCCGAATTTGGTATTGTACACGGCGATACCCCTGCCCGGGCACTGAGGGCCGAAGTTTGCCGGGCGCAGTATTTTGCGCCGCTCGTCCAGATAGGGGCGAAGCTCCGTGCGCGTCCATGTATGGTTGCCGAGGGTTATCACATCCGCACCGGCGCGGAAGATGGCGTCTGCCTGTCTGGGGGTTATGCCAACAACGTTTGCATTTTCGCCGTTGACCACGATAAAATCAATTTCCCGCTCCCTTTTGAACTCACGCAGCCGCTTTTCCAGAAATTCCATCCCCGGCTCGCCGCAGACGTCGCCCACGGCAAGTATTTTTACGCTCATGCTCTGCTCCTCCGCTTGGTGAAAATTTATTATTCTTTATTGTACCACATTTTACCTTCTCTAATCAACGCCGATTATGCACATAATAACAGCGCAAACAAAATTTAGGAGAGAGCAATATGAACAAGAAAAATTTTTACATCGGCATGGGCATGGGCGTTCTGGTGGGCGGCATTTCCGCAATGGCAATGCGCCCGAAAAAGCAGCGCTGCGTAAAAAGCGTGGTGGGCCGTACCCTGCGCACTATGGGCGATGTGGCCGATTCCGTGTCCGGCATCATGGGCTGGTAAGTGCTCCGGAGAGGAGAAAAACCAAAATTTTTCAAAAAAGCGAAAAAAAGGCTTGATTTTCT
This sequence comes from Oscillospiraceae bacterium, assembly GCA_017465025.1. Lineage (GTDB taxonomy): Bacteria > Bacillota > Clostridia > Oscillospirales > Oscillospiraceae > Limivicinus. The sequence goes on along the minus strand of JAFTXM010000122.1, from coordinate 3,195 downwards.
CTTGAAGCTGTGCTAACATAACTAAGCTCTCATTTGAGACATGCGCGGTTAGCTCAGCTGGATAGAGCGTCTGGCTACGGACCAGAAGGTCAGGGGTTCGAATCCCTTACCGCGTGCCAAAAACCCAGTACCCCATCGGGGTGCTGGGTTTTTGTTTATATCTGCATATGTCACATGTCGATTTTCCACGATTGACACAGTACAGTTCCCCGGATATACTTAAGAAAGTACTTGCAAGAGGTGCCATAATGCAGAAATCTTCAGAAGAAAACAGAATTATTCAAAGAGATTCCAATATAGAGTTGTTTCGCATTATCCTTATGCTTGTGATAATCGCGCATCATTATGTGGTCAATTCCGGTCTTTCAAGCATTGAAGGCCCTATTGCCAAAAACATGGGTTCCCTGCGTTCTCTGGGGCTTTTGATTTTCGGCGCATGGGGAAAAACCGGGATAAACTGCTTTGTTCTTATCACAGGCTATTTCAGCTGTAAGATGGATGTTACGGCCAGAAAATTTTTCAAGCTGCTGTTTGAGGTGCTGTTTTACAACATTATCATCGGCCTGATATTCATTGTCAGCGGTTATACCCAGCCCAGTCCGGCAGTGATTCTGGATATGGTCTTTCCCTTCACCGAGGTGGGCAGAAACTTCACTGCCACATATCTGCTCTTTTTCCTGTGCATACCTTTTTTGAACATACTTATCCGCAGCATGACAGAAAGGCAGCATTTTTGTCTGCTTATCACCCTTGGTTTCATCTACGTCTTTCTCGGCACCATTCCGTATATCGTAATAAGCACAAACTATGTCACATGGTTTTCAGTCGTGTACCTTCTTGCCGCCTTCATAAGGCTCTACCCCAAAAAGATCTATGGTAACCGGAGGTTCTGGGGGATCATGCTGCTTGTCTCCATGGGCACGGGCACCGCTTCGGTCATCGCGTGCACCCTTCTGGGGCTGATCGCAGGCCCGGGGTACTGGTATATATTCGTGACGGACTGCAACACGTTTCTGGCTGTTCTTACGAGTGTTTGCGCCTTTTTGTATTTCAGGAATATCAACATCGGCCACAGCAGATTTATCAATACCGTTTCCGCAACCACTTTCGGCGTTTTCCTTATCCACACCAGCGGCAGCATGGCCCAGTGGCTGTGGATCGACACGCTGAAAAACGTGGAAATGTACAACTCCGCTCTGATGCCCCTGCACGCGATTTTGAGCGTTGTGTGCGTGTTTGTTGTCTGTTCTGTAATTGACCTTGCGAGAATAAATCTTGTTGAAAAACCCTTCTTCCGTGTCTGGGACAGACACTGGCCCAAAATACAATCCAAATTTCAGCAGCGTTTGGACAGGTTCTGTTCCAGACTTGGAATCCGTAATTGATTTGCCTCGTCTGCAAATAAGCCTGAATACCAATAAACCGTCAAAGCAGCCCTCCGGAATTCCGGAGGGCTGTTTTTTTGAGTAATATACCCATTCATACAGCATCAATACTTTTTCATAAGCCTGTTGAAAATAATTATCCCCACGCTTACCTGAATTACAAGATACACGCTAAGGTACAAAATGATAGCCCGTGCATAGTCTATAAGCTCCAAAGCCCCGAGAACGCCAAAAACCAAAATGGAAAAGCTCACGATCAGCAGGCCAATGCTGTAGGCATATCTGCCGGCCTCGTTTCTGAGCTTGGTTTTCAGCTCATCATGCATTTCTATACGTTCATTTTCAAGCCGCTTTTCGTAGCGGTCTTTATTTTTCTCAGCGCTCCAATAGAAATATTTACATATCATCATAATACCGGGGAAAATGCCCGCGCCTGCAAAGCCCCAGAAAATACCGTCCAATTTTGTTTCGGTCAAAATCGAGGCGCAAAGACAAGCAAGGCCGAACAATATATAAACAATTCCTGCAAATAAATTACTTTTCTTCATTTTCTGCCCCTTTCTCATAGATAAAAATTTCTTCTATGCGTTTCCCGAAAAAATCCGCAATTGCGAAAGCCAAATCCAGCGACGGATTATACTTGCCTGTTTCAATGGAGCTGATGGTCTGCCTTGAAACGTAAAGCATCCTTGCAAAATCCTCCTGATTAAGCCCCCGCGCTTTTCTGAGCTGTTCAACTTTGTTCTTCAATTTCGCAGCACCTCGCTTGACAAGTTTCCTTTACAAGGCGAGTGTAGCACAAGGATCGCGTGTTGTCAAGTTTCCTTTACAGTTTTTGTTCCTTTGCTTGACTGCATCGTGGCCGGAGGATATAATTTATACCAAGAAAAATCAACGGAGGCGCGGGATGCTCACTGTCATCACAGGCAAGGCCGGTACAGGCAAGACGGCTCACATCATAAACGAGATAAAGCGTGCGGTGGGCGGGAAAAGCCCTAAGCGCATCATGATAGTTCCCGAGCAGTACAGCCATGAGGCCGAGCGGGAGCTGGCTCAGGTCTGCGGGGACAGTCTCTCCCTCTACGCCGAGGTACTTAGCTTCACCGCCCTTGCACGCAGTGTGGCCGCCCGCATGGGCGGGGGCGCGGCTGAATATCTGGACAAGGGCGGCAAGCTTCTTTGCATGGCGCAGACCCTTTCCAATATCGGTGGAAGGCTGACCGTGTATTCTTCCGCCGCAAGGCGCAGCGAGACTCAGGATATGCTCCTTGCCGCCGTGGACGAGATGAAGACCGCCTGCATAAGCCCCCAGCAGCTTTCTGATGCCGCCGAGGACTGCCCCGATGGCCTTGACGACAAGCTTAGGGATCTGGCGCTGGTGGCGGAGGGCTACGAGGCTGTGCTTTCAAATGGCTATGCCGATCCCACCGACAGGCTGACGCTCCTTGCCTCCCAGATCGCCGAAGGCGGCATGGACGGAAGCTTTCACGTTTATATAGACGGTTTTCTGGACTTTACCGCCCAGCAGAGGAATGTTATCCGCGCCATGCTGGGAGCGGGAGTCAATGTGACCGTATGTCTGACAGTGGACGAGAGCGCAGAGCAAAGCGAGATATTCCAGCTCAGCCGGAAAGAGGCTCGCTGGCTTGTCCGCACGGCGGAGGAGCTGGCTCTGCCCTGTCACTGTGAAAAATTTGAAGAAAGCTCCGCCAAGCGGAAATCGCTCAGCTTTTTTACGGATAATATGTTCTCATATACCCCACGCAGATTTGAGGGCGAGAGCGCCGTCAGTCTCCACGTGGCGGAGAGT
>JAFTXM010000121.1 GCA_017465025.1 Oscillospiraceae bacterium | reverse complement strand
CTGGAGCTCTATTCCAGCTTTGGAGAGGATCAGATGTCGGTAGTGCGGCGGCTGGAGGATGAAGAACGACCGGACTACGCCGGGGTAACGAGAGATACGGAACGAAGCCAGCTTACCCTTGTGGGCAAGGCCTGCACCGTGCAGACGCTCAGAGACATCTCCGCACTTTTGAAGGACGAGGGCATGGAGGTCCTGGGCGGCAGGGCAGGGGAGGGCTTTTGCTGGGTAAAGCTTGCGCCAACACAGCTCAGCTATGCCGCGGAGCTGGTGCATAGGGAATATTTGACCTGAAAAAAGCGATGTATCTATGTTTTATGGAGGCTGAATGCCTCCTTTTTTTCTTGCCTGATCATGCACAAAGGGAGAAAACCGTGAAAAAAGTACTACTTTCTGAAAATTATTCCTCTTGTTGTTTTGCCGCTGGCTATAGTAGAATTTTTACATAAATCAATGATGCTTGCTCAATTTACACTGTATCTTGGAACAGAGGGGTGAAATATGAAAAAGAACGCTCTGAAAAGAAGTGAAAATTACCACGCAAACAACATTTATCCCAACAAATATCTGTACTATTACCTTACCCCCGCTGTGGTCATGCTGGTTGCCCTGTGCGCCTTTCCGCTTCTGGTGCTTATCTACAATTCCTTCACCGATATGTCCATGGTAAAACCGGTCACAAACTTTGTAGGGCTGAGAAATTTCAGAAAGCTGCTGACAAATCCGGACTTCTGGAACCGGTTTGTGACCACAATGAAGTACGTGGTGAGTGCGGTTGTGATTGAAATGGTGCTGGGCTTTACCATAGCGCTGCTGTTCCAGATAAAGCTCCGCGCCAAGAAGCTGCTGCGCCTGATAATCATTATCCCCATGGTGGCCGCCCCCGTGGCCATGTGTTTTCTCTGGACCATAATGTTCAACCCCAAGATGGGCATACTCAATTACCTGCTCTCCCTCATCAATATTCCCCCTCAGATGTGGACCTCCAGTCCGGACACGGCACTGTTTTCCGTGATACTTGTGGAGATATGGATGAACACACCCTTTGTATTTTTGCTGGTATCCTCCGGTATGACGGCGCTTCCTCAGGAGCTGTTCGAAGCGGCGGTCATGGACGGCGCGGGCTTCTGGCAGATGCTCAGAAAAATGCTTCTGCCGCTTCTGAGCCCCGTATTGTCCATCGCCTTCCTCTTCCGTTTGCAGGACTCCTTCAAGGTTTTTGATATTATCTATGTGCTGACAGGAGGCGGCCCGGGAACAGCCACCGAGACCATGAACATATCCATATACAAAACCGCCTTCCAGTACTCAAGAATAGGCTCTGCCAGCGCGCAGGCACTGCTGCTGTACATATTCGTTTTTGCCATGAGCTATTTCATCATCAAGCGCGGCAACATCGGTTTTGATTAAAAGGAGGTGTCCGACTATGAAAAACCAGGAAAGAACCCCCATTTTTGCAGCAACACTGGAAACCGGCCCCAAAAAGTACCTTATCTATCTTTTGATAGCGATTATCGTGGTATTCTTCGCGTTCCCTGTGTTCTGGCTGCTGGAAACAGCCTTCAAGGCTGAAAAGGACTTTCTCTCCATCCCTCCGAAAATATTTTTCTCCCCCACAGTGCAGAACTTTAAAGAAGTATTGGCGAAAAGGGATTTTGGAAACGCCTATAAAAACAGCCTCATCGTATGCAGCGTGGCCATAGTGCTCAGCACAGTAATCGGCGTTCCCGCCGCATACGCCCTAAGCCGCTTCCGCTTCAGGGGCAGAAAGTTCCTCTCCTTCTATATCCTGTCCACCCGCTTTTTCCCGCCCGTGGTAGTGGTCATCCCCTTCTTCCAGATATTCAGCCGTCTGAGAATGACCAACACCCTCACGGCAATGATACTTATATATCTTGTGGCCATACTGCCTCTGGTCATTTGGGTAATGGTGGGCTTCTTTGCCGACATACCCTTCGAGCTTGAGGAGTCGGCCTGTATAGATGGGGCTTCGCCCATAAAGATTTTCACAAAAATTGCCCTGCCCCTTGTAAAGCCCGGCATTGTGGCAGTGGTGATACTTGGCCTAATCGGCGCATGGAACGAGCTGCTATATGCAACCATTCTTACCGGAACAGACACCCGCACCCTGCCGGTGGCCATATACAGCTTTGTGTCCTATGAGGAAATAGCCTGGGGCAATCTCTGCGCCGCCAGTGTTCTGGCTATTGCCCCGGTGGTTATCTTCACCATTTTCCTGCAAAAGTACCTTGTCAGCGGCCTCACCTTCGGCGCAGTAAAGGGCTGACAGCAAAAAAGTGATTTAACAGGCGAAAATTCATCCGCCTGTAATAAAAACAAAAAGAAAAAGGAGGATCCCGAAAATGAAAAGATTTCTCAGCGTTGTTCTTACTCTTGCAATGATGCTCTCTCTTGTAGTGTTTGCAGGCAGTGCCGCTTTTGCAGAGGAATACGATTTAAGCGCCTATACCTCGGCAAACATTGACTGGAGAAAATTTGAGGGCACGGAAATCAAGGTAATGTTCTCAGAGCATTGGGCCAGCGAAGCGCTTATCGAGAGAATTCCCGAATTTGAGGCGCTGACCGGCATCACCGTAAAGTATGAGTCCATCCCTGAAACCGACTACCGCAACAAGCTCCTCATCGAATTCAACGCAGGCAGCAATCCCCCCGATGTTCTGATGGAAAACTACGGCTTTGTCAAGACTGACGTCAGAAACGGCTGGGCCGCAGACCTCTATCCCTACATCAACAATCCTGAGCTGACCGACCCTGAGTTCTATGATTTTGAGGACTTCATGGTTGACGCCATCAACTACTGCGAAATCGGCGAGGCTCTTCCCGGCGTTCCTCTGAACGCAGACCGTGTCATTGTCATGTACAGAAAGGACCTGTTCGAGGAGAAGGGCATTGCTGTTCCCACCACCTTTGATGAGCTGTACGAGGCCGCTGTGGCACTCAACGACCCCGAAAACAACATGAGCGGCTTTGTCTCCAGAATGAAGAGAAGCAACGGCTCTGCCCATGTCTGGGGCACCTATCTCTACAGCTTCGGCGGAGAAGGTATAGTTGAAAATGCAGACGGAACCGTAAGCTGCTACTACGACACTCCCGAAGCCATTGCCGCGGCTGACTACTACGCCAAGATTCTCAGAGACGCAGGTCCTCAGGGCGCAGTAAACTACGGCTGGCTTGAGTCCCTCTCCGAGTTCCAGGCCGGCAACGCCGCCATCTATGTGGATAACTCCAGCGTCATGGGTCAGGTAGAGGATCCTGAAGTGTCCAGCGTTGTGGGCAAGGTGGGCTACGCCCCCATGGTCTCCGACGGTGTACACCCCTCCAAGGTGCACATCAACCACTGGATGCTGGGTCTGTGCGAGATGGGCGCCAACAAGGATGCAGGCTGGTACTTCATCCAGTGGGCCACCTCCAAGCCTGTAGCACACCAGATCCAGTACGATAACGGCAACGGCGCCCGTACCTCCGGCTGGCTTGATGAGGCCTTCATCGAAAAGTACGGTCAGGATTACGTTGACGCCTCCATGGGAGCTCCCGGCACCGGCGAGCGCTACATTGTGCCTCAGGTGGACGAGATGCTCGAGTCCATGGACAGCATTGATATAGGTCTGCACCGCATCTACAGCGGCGAGGATGCCGCAGAGGTCATGAAGACCGTACAGCGCGAGCATGAGGAGTTCCTCAATATCGGATAAACAAAAACAAAGAGAAAGAGGATATTATATCCTCTTTCTCTTGAATAATATCGGTTCACCGCAAATCCCTTGGGTGAAACAAGAAAGAAGGAATTGAATGAGTATTATAACAGGTTTCCATCACATTGCCATGAAATGCTGCGGACAGGAGGAATTTGAAAAAACTGTCCATTTCTACCACGATATATACGGCCTGCCCATAGAGAGAAGCTGGGAGAACGGCCTTATGATAAGAGTCGGGGAAAGCTTTCTTGAGATATTCAACGACGGCACCGACAAGCCCCGCACCGGATTTGTGCGGCATTTCGCCATACAGACGGAGGATGTGGACGGCTGCATCGAAAAGGCCCGGGCTGCCGGCTATGAGATCATGGAGGAGCCGCACAACATAGAGTTTGCATCCGATCCTCCATATCCCGCAAGAATAGCCTTTGTCAGAGGCCCGGTGGGCGAGGAGCTGGAGTTCTTCGCAGAGCTGTAAATAGCCCGACAAAAACCGATACGGGTTCAGCTCCCGCTGGACTAAGTGGTGTCAGCATTGGATTTTCCTCTGCACTGACACCACTTGCGCCTTTTGAGGAATACAGGGTATCCGGTTCCTTTTCATGCCGGAGCAATTGTGATAAAATTTATATGACACCATAAATCTTTACCGCCGACTTTCACGGGAAGATTTGCAACAGGAAGATTTCGAGGTGAGCAGTATGTTCCGTTCCGAGCACAAAAAGGCGCGATCCACCCGGTCCTTCAGTTTCTCCATTTTTCTGATATATTCTTTTGGGCTGCTGTTGACCATGATAATTGTGACAGTGTTCCTCTCTGTATATATCAGCCGGGTTTACTCCGACATGGCGAAAAACTATAACTCTGCCGTAATAAACCGCGTCACTTCGGAAACTGACAACTATCTCCGGCAGGCTGTGGATATGTCCAGCTATCCCTATGTGTACAAAGAGTGGAGCGAGCAGATGAAAAATCCGCCGGAAGCGCCGCACAGAGGGCTGAGCATGATAAATCTGGTCAACATCAAGAAATTTGACAGCAGCCTACTTCAGATGGCAAACTCCATCGTGGACTATCAGGGGGTTTACCTCTTTTGTGAAAACGGGCTTTTGCTCTACAGCTCGTCAAATCTGCCCAGTAGCTATATCCGCTCCTGCCATCAGAATCAGAAATATAAGGAAACCTATTGGTATGAAATCACATCTCAGGCTGACGGCGGCGCGGTATTCCTCTGTGCAGAGCAGGTCACGGGCGAGGAAGAGGATGTGTTCTATATTGCCCGGCTGGTAAAGGATTCCGCAAGGAAAAGGGAGATAGGCGTATATCTCATGGAGATAAAGGGCGACTATCTGGCCTCGCTTTGCTCATCCTTCGTGGATGAAGAGAGTGAGTCCTGTATGATTTTTGACCCGGACGGGCATATTGTTGCCGCAGCGGGAAAGGAGATCGGCCTGCCGGAGGACTTTTTCAGCAGGCTGGACAGCCTGCCCAACGAGGAGAGCATCTCCCTCAGCGGCGGAAAATATCTGGTCACCCACGACACTTCCCGGCATTTTGGCCTGACCATATGTAAATTCGTTCCCCTGAGCACTCAGGAGCAGGCCTACAGAGTCACGCTTCTGACACTTATAATGTTCATCATTTTGTGCCTTATCTTCGCCTTTGTGATGTTTTTTGTGCTCAGCAAGCAAATTACAAAGCCCATAGAGCAGCTTAAAGAGGGTATGAAAGTGGTGGAGAGCGGAAACTACGACCTGAGTTTGCAGCCTACAGTGAACAATGAACTTTCAGAACTTTTTATCAGCTTCAACTCCATGACCGCCCGGCTCAAGCATCTGGTGGAGCAGGTGTATGTGGAAGAGGTGCAGAAAAAAGAGGCGCAGATAGTGGCCCTTCAAAGTCAGATAAACCCCCATTTTCTCTATAACACCCTCGAGTCCATCCAGATAGTCGCCATATCCAACAAGGACTATCTGGCCAGCCGCATGATAAGCTCTCTGGCAAAGCTTTTCAGATACGCCGTGTCCAGCAATGAGGATGTGACGCTCAAAAGCGAGCTTGACTATATTGACGAGTATATTACGCTGCAAACGATCCGCTTCAAGGACAGCTTTTCCTTTCAGGCCTCCATCCCGGAGGAGCTTCTGGATAAGCCTGTAATGAAGCTTACGCTTCAGCCCTTCGTGGAAAACTGCATACAGCACGGGCTGAGAGGAATGTCCGACGGACTTATCAGCCTTGAAGCCCGCACGGTCGAGCATGGCTTTGAGCTGAGCATAAGCGACAATGGCAAGGGTATCTCTACGGAAGCTCTTGAGTCTATACGCAGCAAGCTTTCTCAAACTTCCAGCTATGAAAGAATAGGCATCTTCAACGTAAATTCCCGTCTGCGCGCCCTCTACGGTCCGGGCAGCGGGGTGTTTATAGACAGCAGCCCGGGCAAGGGGACCAAGGTCACCATCAGAGTCCTGGAAAAAGGAATACAGCATGAATAAGCAGGTTTCAATTATGATAGCGGAGGATGAGCCTCTTACCCGGGAGCTTCTGTGCGCTCTCATCAGAGAGGCTCTGGATGAGCAGGTCAGCCTTATCATCCCGGTAGCCAACGGGCTTGAAGCGATGGAAAAGCTCGAGCAGTTCCCGGTGGATATATTGCTGACTGATATCTCCATGCCCGAAATGGACGGAATAGAGCTTATAAAGGCTGTGGACAGAAATTATCCGAACACGGTGAAGATAATTATTTCCGGCTATGATGAGTTTGACTATGCAAAGCAGTCACTCAAATACCACGCCCAGGACTATCTTTTGAAGCCGGTGGAGAGCCAGGAGCTTATTGCGGCCATCACAAAAGGCATCAGCGCCACAAAGCAGGGGCTGGAGAACAGCCACAAGCTGGGGCTTATAAATATGCATTTCAGCGGGAAGCTCTCCTTCCTCTATACCACAAACTCCATCAAGGACATAATTGTGGGAATAAAGACCAAAAACGAGGACAAGGTCCGCGATGTGACGGGGGAGCTTGTGGAGTGCATATTCCGGGAGGGGGACAGTCTTGCAGAGCAAAAGGAAATGTCACACTGGATAGTTTCCACCTTTTTCATCTGCTTTCCTGAGATGCGGCGGGATGACAACGAGCCTGCATGCATTGCAAGAATAAAAGCGGCCTCATCCCCGCAGGAGATCAGCCATATTCTCCACGAGCTTTTTGTGCGCTGTATGGATCAGGTTTCGGAAATGAACAGCAGCCAGGCAAAGCTCAGGCAGATCAAATCCTACATTGCGGCAAATTACAGTGAGGACATATCGCTCCAATCCCTTTCAGACTATTTCGGGCTGACAAATGCATATATATGCAGTCTCTTTTCTCAGTACTCAGACCAGAATTTCAAGGATTATCTGCAGGAGGTCCGCATCAATCAGGCTGTGACCCTGCTTGAGCAGAGCAATCTCAAAATCTATGAGATCGCAAGAGCCACCGGGTACAATGACGCAAATTACTTTGCCAGAGCTTTCAGAAAGCTCATCGGTATGACACCAAACGAATTCAGAACAAAAATGCGCGGAGACTGACTCTGCGCCCGATACACGTTAGGTATAAAGGAGGCAGCCTATGGAAATCAAGGGCATACACCATTTTGAGATTATAACGGCCGACATAGAAAAGTCGCTCTTTTTCTACAATGAGCTGGGTCATCTGAACATCAGCCGCATAGAGCGCAGCGAGGAAAAGGACTCATATTTCATAGACATTCCCAACGACGGTGAGCTGGAGCTGATAGACCTCAAGGGCAAGCAGATCGCCACGCCCCTGCCTTTCAGAGCCATCCGCTTCCACCATATCGCCATCAAGGTTGACGACCCCAGAGAGTACTATTTCAGATTTCTTCCCCATGTAAAGGAGTGGCCGTTTATTCTCAACCACGGTGACATATACGGCCACTATGCCGCCTGTCCTCTGGACCCTGACGGCCTGATGATAGAGTGGATGGACCCATATGAGCCTATCCCCAACAATTACCTCATTGAAAAGGATTTTTCCGTCTGTCCCGGCTTCCACCATTTCTGCATATACGCCGGCGACCGTGAGGCTACCATGCATCTGTACAGGGATGTGCTCGGCATGAAGCTGGCCCGCGAAGTACTGAACTTCGACATGGTCGGCTCTCCGTGCGATGCGTACTATTTCCAGGTGCCCGGCAGCGGCGAGCTGGAAATTCTCGACAACCATGGCGTTCAGCTCAATCACCCCATTGAACCCAACCACACAGGCTGCAGGGCAATGGCCTTCCTGGTGGACGATCCCCAGGCCTTCTGCGATCACCTTGTGAAAAACGGCTATGAGGCCAAAATGGAGGATGGCATCTGCCTTATGTACGATCCCAACGGGGTGCTTCTGAAGTTTATTGCCTGATTTTCTTCCCCATATTTCCCACGCAAAAAGCCGGTGCGCAAAAACGCACCGGCTTTGAGTATTTATATCCTATTTTCTTATAAGCACACGGTTGCCGTGGATAACAAGCCTGCCCGCACAGTAGAGAGCCACGGCTCTGGAGAGAAGCTTCCACTCGCCCTCTTCCATCACTCTTCTGCGAAGAGTCTCCGGGGTATCATCGTGCAATATGTCCACAGCCTTCTGCAAGATTATATTGCCCACG
>JAFTXM010000120.1 GCA_017465025.1 Oscillospiraceae bacterium | reverse complement strand
CATCTCTCGGCGAGGCTCTGGACGCTCTGGAAGCCGACCACGAGTATCTCACCCGCGGCGGCGTCTTCCCCGAAAGACTGCTGGAGGTCTTTATCCGCCGCTGCCGCAAGGCAGACGAGGCCGTAGCCCGTATGCCCCACCCGGCAGAGTTTGCCATGTACTACGACCTGTGATTTAAAAGCCATATGCAAGACCGAGGACGGATTCCCGCCCTCGGTTTTTTGCTGATATTTTTGGACTTATATTTGTTCAGCCAGATTTATTACTTTTTTTCCTTTCTTTTTAGCCAGCTCAACAAATTTATATGCTCCTCCCCATGTGTATTTTACGTAGCATATAACATAATCTGCTTTTTGCAGCATCCATTTATTGCGCCAGACAATTGCATATTTTCGGGGAACCTTTTCTATACCCTGCGGATATATAGTTTCGATATAGTCGGTGTCGGAAAGATAGTCTTTTTTTGATGGCAAATAAGATAACACTATTGCATAGCTTATGCTGTGGTTTTCTTTGTGGATTTCCCGCAGGACTGAAGCCACCATAAGGTCAAAGCTGCCCTTGTCCCCTACGTAGAATTCTCTTATTCCACTTTCAATGAGCTCCAGTACGAGACTTTTAAGTTGCGGCCTTATATGCAATGGACTGTCGCTGTGACCGAAAAAAGTGCAAGCAGACATTATATCCCCTCAAAATTGACCAGTATAGCGGACAATATTTTTGCTCAGTATAGCATACCATAAACATAGTTGCAACCAATACTGGTCAATTATACTGAGGTGCTACATGGAGCAGAAAATACGTCGGGACAGGAATATGGGAGATAATCTCCGCAGATTACGGCTTGAAAACGATATATCTCAGGAGAAGCTTTGCGCCGAATTGCAGCGTCGTGGATGTGATATCGGACGCAGCACATATGCAAAATATGAAGCGGGAGAACTGAATATCAGGGCAAGCGTTATAATTGAACTGAGAAAAATATATGCCTGCACATACGATGATTTCTTTGCAGGTCTTGACATGAGTACAGACTAAAAGAGACACGGTATCTTCACCGTGTCTCTTTTGTTGTATCTGGATAAATTTACCCTTGAAATTCTCTTGATAAGATAATATAATATACTCAAGTATCTTTACAGGAGAAATACCCATGGCAGTCCGGCGCACATATATGTGCTTTGATCTTAAATCCTTTTACGCCTCGGTGGAGTGTGTGGCCCGCGGTCTTGACCCGTTTGAGACTAATCTTGTAGTGGCCGATCCCAGCCGGGGCGAGCGGAGCATATGCCTTGCAGTCAGCCCCGCCATGAAGGCGCTGGGCGTGCCGGGCCGCTGCCGGGTGTATGAGATACCGCCCAATATCGATTATATTATGGCCACACCCCGTATGCAGGAGTATATCAATGTCTCTGCCGAAATATACAGCGTATATCTTAAATACGTGGCGGCGGAGGACATCCATGTCTACTCCATTGACGAGGTCTTCATGGACGTGACGGACTATATGGCCGCCCGGGGCCTTGACGCTTTGGGCTTTGCCCGCACAATAATGGCGGACGTTCTGGCAGCCACCGGGATAACTGCCACCTGCGGCATAGGGCCTAACCTCTACCTTGCCAAGATAGCATTGGACATTATCTCAAAGCACTCACCGGAGTTTATCGGCGTTCTCACGGAAGAGAGCTACCGGGAAAAGCTCTGGGAGCACCAGCCCCTCAGTGACTTCTGGCGTATAAGCCGGGGCACGATAAAAAGGCTTGCCCAGCTTGGCATACGGAATATGAGGGATGTCTGTCAGGCGGAGGAGGCGCTGCTGTATAAAACCTTCGGCATAGATGCCCAGCTTCTTATAGACCATGCCTGGGGCAGGGAGAGCGCCAAAATATCGGACATAAAGGCCTATAAGCCCTCCGCCCACTCCGTGTCCACGGGGCAGGTTCTCCACGAGGGCTACGATATCCCCGGGGCGAAGCTCCTTATCCTTGAAATGGCGGAGCTTCTGAGTCTTGAGCTGGTGGAACAGGGCATGGCGGCCTCCACGGTGGATATTCTGCTTTTTTATTCCTATTCAGCGGACATGAAGCCCGCCCACGGCAGCATCCGGCTGGACGCGCCCACAAGCTCCACCAAGACTCTTTTGAAGTACACTGCCGCCCTCTACGACAGGGTAGCCACAGCGGATGTGCTGGTGTACAAGCTGAATGTGTGCTTTGGCTCGCTTACACCGGACGAGGGGCTTCAATACGATATGTTCAGCGACCCGGTTGCTCAGGAAAAGGAAAGGCGGCTTCAGGGCGCAGTTCTGGATATAAAACGAAAGTACGGCAAAAACGGCATTTTCAAGGCCATGAATCTATTGGATGGGGCAAAGACCTTGGAACGCAACGGACAGATAGGAGGTCACAGAGCCTGATGAACGATGCACAGCGGGCAAAGCAGTTTATGCCCTTTTCCGCCCTCAAGGGCTTTGAGGAGGCAGTAAAGGCGAAAGAGCGTATGAAAGAACCAAAGGTAATATTGGGTGAGGATGCAAGGCAGGAGCTTAATTTCAAACTTCAGGGCATCCTGCCGGGGGACAGGGTGAGAGCGGAGTATTATTATCAAAGCCGCTATGTGACCGTCCGGGGTACGGTGCAGAAGATAGACACCCTGGGCCGGCGCATCCACCTTGAGATGATAAAAATACCCATAGACGATTTGAAAGATATAGAGCGGGAGGCATGAGCATGGATATAGGAAAGACCATTGCAAAGCTCAGAAAGGAAGTGGGCTTGAGTCAGGCGGAACTGGCGGTGCGGCTTTCAATGCTGGGCGTGGATGTGACAAATCAGGCCGTCAGCAAGTGGGAGAGCGGCAGCAGCCAGCCCAATGCCCGGCAGTTTATAATCCTCTGCGCCGCTCTGGGTGTTGAGGATGTGCTGGGCGAGTTTACAAAGGGCAAATACGGTGCCTATGCGGGGCTTGACAGCGAGGGCAGAAGAAAGCTTGCTGAGTATAAAAGCCTTCTTATAAGCTCCGGACGCTACAGCATAAAAAAAGCGCCGCCGCACCCTGTCCGCACTCTGCCCCTCTATTCTCTTGCCGTCTCTGCCGGTACAGGCCAGTTTCTGGACGGGGAGAATTACGAGATGGTAGAAGTGGGCGAGGAGGTGCCGGAGGGGGCAAACTTCGGCGTGCGAGTTGCGGGCGACAGTATGGAGCCTGAGTATCATGACGGGCAGATCGTCTGGGTGCGCCAGCAGCGCAGTCTCATGACCGGGGAGACGGGCATCTTCCTCTATGACGGCTGCGCCTATCTAAAGCGCCTTGTGGCAAGGGAGGACAGAATGGCCCTCCGCTCCCTGAACCCCGCCTACTCCGATATCCTCATATCCCCGGAGCTGCCCTTGCGTGTTCTGGGCAAGGTCTTGAACTGATTATGAAAAAGACCGAAAAATAAGAATTTGTAGTGGAGGACAGACAATGAAAATTTACGATATTTCCCAAGAAGTTTTCAGTTGTCAGGTGTATCCCGACGACCCAATGCCAGAGAAAAATATGCTTAAATCAATGGAAAAAGGTGAAGTATATAATTTGACGACATTCAGTATGTGTGCACACAATGGCACACATGTAGATGCACCGTTTCATTTTTTTGAAGATGGAAAAACTGTGGACGAAATATGTTTAGAGGCATTTGTGGGAATGGCGTATGTGGCAGAACATCATGGGATTGTCACTGGTGATGATGCTGTAGAAATAACCAAAAAAGCGAAAATCCAGAATCCAGAAGCGGCAAAGAGAATTCTGATTAAGGGAGATGCCGAAGTATCATTAGAGGCAGCAAAGGTATTCGCATCTTCGGATATTTTGCTTCTGGGAAATGAGCCACAGACAATTGGACCACAAAATGCACCAATGGCAGTGCATCTTGTCCTTTTGGGCGCTGATGTTATCTTGCTCGAAGGAATTCGTTTATCAGAGGTGTCTGAAGGTGTTTATTTTTTGAATGCTGCACCGCTGAATTTATCAGGTGCGGATGGTTCGCCGTGTAGAGCCGTATTGATAGCTGTAGAGAGATAAATTCCTACAGCAAGCATTAGCATCCCTTCTTTCTATTTGGTGTACGGCTATCCAGCTCTTTCCAGGGTACGCACATATTCAATCGTGAAACGGGAGCTGTGTCCCAACTTGCTGAATCGAGCACTAAACGATGGAAGCTGGCTGACACATTTGTCTCCGGGCGTGGTGTTCCAATTCCAGATTACGTCAGGCCGATGCCCCCATCTTAAAGGAAAAGAGTAAGGCCGGATAGACCTTACTCTTACATTATGAATTCCAGTTTTGAGAGGCCAGTGATATGACCGAAGCAGAACTTTATAAAGAGCTCGGAGCTTTGACAAAGGACAAGGGCAGGTGGAAAGAGAGCATTTCCTATGTTTCGTCTCTCCTCACCCATGACTCCGTAAAGATACAGGCCAAGGCACTCTGGCTGCTCGGCGAGATGGGCCTCATGTATCCTCAGTCCGTGCAGGACGCAGTTCCGGCCATCGCCGCCTTCCTTAACAGCCCGGAGCCGCTTCTGCGGGAGCGGGTTTTGAACGCCCTCGGCAGGATCGGGCGGGGAGACTATGGCATAATTGAGCCGTACTGGGCGGGCCTGTTCCGCTTCGCCTGCGACGAAGAGTCGAAGGTCCGGCTGGCGTTGATCTGGGCGTCCGAAAACATCGCCACGAACACGCCGGACGTCTATGCGAATCATATGCCAGTATTCGAGAAACTCCTGTACGATGAAGATGACAAGGTCAGGATGGAAGCGCCGGAGATTTTCCGCGTCCTCGGCAAGCGCAGACCGGAGTTCGTCAGGCCGTATCTGGAGCGGTTGCGGCAGATATCGGAGAGCGACGAGAACCGCGTCGTGAGGATCCACTGTCTGGGCGCGATCAAGGCAACAGGGGCGGAGTAACAGATGGAGAAAAATATATTGCAGATCGACAATCGAAAGGATTTCCGCGAATGGCTTAAACTCCATGCCGACAGCGAGAATGAATGCTGGGTCGAGCTGAAACGCGGAAGGCCTGTCGATGACGACAAGTTTTACTATCTTGACGCTGTGGAAGAAGCGCTTTGCTTCGGTTGGATCGACAGCATACATAAGCTGATCGACGGGAAGCGCATGCAGCGTTTTACGCCAAGGAAAAAGAACAGCCCGTGGACAGAGCTGAACAAGGAAGAACAGCCCGTGGACAGAGCTGAACAAGGAGCGTGTCCGCCGTCTGGAAAAGCTTGGGTTGATGACCGATGCGGGCAGAGCTGTTTTGCCGCCGATGGGACCAAGAAGTTTTAAGGTCGATCCGGATATAGAAGCAGCAATGAAGGCGGCGCGGTGCTGGTCGAAATTCAGATTGTTTCCATCGCTTTATCAAAGAATCCGGGCTTATAATGTGGTTTTCTACCAGAAACGCAATCCGACAGTGTATCGGCAGGCGCTTGAACACCTGATCGCCGAGACAAAACAGGGGCGAATGTTTGGAGAATGGAACGACTACGGACGGTTGCTGGATTACTGAGAACAATGGAAGTGGCTGCCAAGGCTCCCATACTGCCATCATCGGTGGAGGGGTAAAAACTAAAGGAAAGGATGATCAGATATGCGCATCAATTTCAATGATATAGATTCCATGACCTTTCCTGGCATGAACAACGGCACCGGTACGATGAGTGCCCGTATGTATAATGACGATTCCTATCGGATCATCCCAACATCGATCCATCCGGGAGGAAGCATCGGGAACCATAAGCAGGAGTCCGGCGATGACATGAATTATATTATAAGCGGAACAGGTAAACTCTTTTTTGAGGGGTGCATTTTTCGCTCATATGGTTGCAGTTCCAATGCAACCATAATGCAACCATATGAAACTGTATCATTATTATCAACTGCTACCATACCAGCACGATGGTTTTGATACGAAACCATCGTGCTTTTTCTATATTGATTGATATTTACATAGCAATTTGATACAATCTATTCGAAAAATAAGAATTTGCAGGTGAGCTAATGATTATTTTAATTACGGGAGCATCGCATACAGGCAAAACGGCGCTTGCTCAAAAATTGCTTGAAAAATATAAATATCCATATCTATCGATAGACCATCTGAAAATGGGCTTAATTCGTAGCGGTAATACAGAGCTTACTCCTATGGATGATAATGAATTGACCGAATATTTATGGCCGATTGTTCGGGAAATGATAAAAACTGCTATTGAGAACAATCAGAACCTAATTGTCGAAGGTTGCTATATTCCATTCGATTGGCAGAAGGACTTTGAGCGGCAATATCTTGAACAGATTAAATACTATTGTTTGGTACTGAGTGAGAACTATATAAAAAATCATTTTGCAGACATAAAGAAATATGCAAATGTCATTGAAAATCGTTTGGATGATGAATGGTGCACCATGGAGAATGTATTGTCAGAAAATACACAGATGTTAGAATCTGCAAAAAAGTATAATGTGAACTACATACTCATTAACGATAAGTACGAAATCAACATTGATTTATAACGACAAATTCCAATTTGTCGGGCTGGCAACGGCGCGCTTTCCATACATCTTTCGGCTTATCGTGCATTGAACTGTCCTGCATCGCACCAAAGGCTCCCTCGTCAGAGGGAGCCTTTGGAGTACGGCATCATTGCAAAAAACCGGACTGTCAAGCCACCTCTTGCTTTCCAGGCTCATAACACAAAGGACTTGTTGCAAAAATAAGCAACAAGTCCTTTTATTGTGCAAGAATCTATGTCCTGTGGACGCAGGTGCGGATATTATCCGCCCGCGGGCGCATGATAAGCGCCCCTACGAATTCTATCGTGCTCGAATGAAGATTTTGCAACAAGTCCCGTATTCGGTGTTGTCTATCACACAACGCCCTGTGCCATCATGGCCTCGGCAACCTTCAGGAAACCAGCCACGTTAGCACCCAGCATCAGATCGCCGGGCTTGCCGCACTCGACGGAGGCATCGTAGCACGCCTTGTAGATGTTCTTCATGATGCCCTGCAGCTTCTCGTCCACTTCCTCAAAGCTCCAGCTCAGGCGGATGGAGTTCTGGCTCATTTCCAGACCGGAGGTGGCCACGCCGCCTGCGTTGGAAGCCTTGCCGGGGGAGTAGAGCAGGCCGTT
>JAFTXM010000119.1 GCA_017465025.1 Oscillospiraceae bacterium | reverse complement strand
GACCCCACCAAGGTGGACCGCTCCGCAGCCTACGCCGCCCGCTACATTGCAAAGAATGTGGTAGCCGCCGGTCTTGCAAGGCGCTGCCAGGTGCAGCTGGCCTATGCCATAGGCGTGGCAAAGCCCGTCAGCGTTCTGGTGGAGACCTTCGGCACCGGCAAGGTGGACGATGGCCTGCTCTCCGACGCTGTGCAGCAGGTATTTGACCTGCGCCCCACCGCCATTATCCGCCAGCTTGAGCTTCGTAAGCCCATCTATCAGAAGCTGGCCGCCTACGGTCACATGGGCAGAGAGGATCTGGGCGTGCGCTGGGAGGACACCGACAAGGTGGAGGCTCTTCTGGCGGCAGTCAAGTAAGCATATCCAATGTACATATAGGTAGTAAAAGAGAAAAAGGAAAGAGAAAAAAGGAGTTTTTATCATGAAAAAATCCCCCGTAACCACTATCGTTGCCATCGGCATCGGCGCTGCCCTGTTCTTTGTTCTGGGCCGCTTCGTCAGCATCCCCAGCCCTGTTCCCAACACCAATATCTCCACCCAGTACGGCCTTCTGGCCTTCATGGCAGTCCTGTTCGGGCCCCTCGCCGGCGCTCTCATCGGCTTTATCGGTCACGCCCTCATAGACTTCAGCTTCGGCTGGGGCGTATGGTGGAGCTGGGTCATTGCCTCCGGCGTTTTCGGTCTGCTGGTGGGTCTTGCCTCCAAGAAGATCAGACTGGACGAGGGCGTATGCGGCAAGAAGGAAATTCTGGGCTTCAACGTAACCCAGATCATTGCCCACATCATCTGCTGGGGTCTGGTTGCTCCCGTGCTGGACATCGTAATTTATGCCGAGCCTCTTGAAAAGCTTTTTGCACAGGGCCTTTTCAGCGCCATATCCAACAGCGTCACCACCGCCATCGTCGGCACTCTCTTCTGCATTGCCTACGCCGCTGCCAAGCCCAAGAAGGGCAGCCTCAAGGAAGAGGAATAAAACATCAGCATCCACGCAGGCCGGAGAAAAGCTCTCCGGCCTGCCTGTTGTGAGAGGATACTATGGAAAACCCCATCATAAGCTTTGAAAAATTCTCATTCAAATATAACGCCCAGGCAAAGCCCACTCTCTATGACATTGACCTGAGCATCCGTCCCGGAGAAAAAATACTCATCGCAGGCCCCTCCGGCTGCGGCAAGTCCACCCTTGCCCACTGCATAAACGGCCTTGTGCCCCACTCCTTTGCCGGGGAAAGCTCCGGCAGACTGAGCATAGACGGCAAGGACAGCGCAAAGCTGAGCATTTTCGATGTCTCTCAGGTGGTTGGCACAGTTTTGCAGGACTCGGACGGGCAGTTTATCGGCCTTACCGTGGCGGAGGACATTGCCTTTGCGCTGGAAAACGCCTGCATAGGTGAACCGGAGCTGCACGAGCTGGTTTTGAAGGCCGCCCAGAGCGTGAACGTGGCGGGGCATCTTGCCCATGCGCCCACAGAGCTTTCCGGCGGGCAGAAGCAGCGGGTGTCCATGGCGGGTGTCATGGTGGACGATGTGAAGGTGCTTTTATTCGATGAGCCCCTTGCAAACCTTGACCCGGCCACCGGCAAGCAGGCCATTGAGCTTATCGACCTTATCCAGAAGCGCACCGGCGCTGCCGTAATCATCATCGAGCACCGGCTTGAGGATGTACTGCACCGCCATGTGGACAGGATAGTGCTCATGCAAAACGGCAGGATAATTGCCGACGAAGCCCCTGACAGGCTGCTCTCTTCCCGGCTTTTGAAGGAAAACGGCATCCGCGAGCCGCTGTATCTGACCGCCCTTCGCTATGCAGGGGTGGAGATAAAAGAGGATATGCAGCCCCGGAGCATGGGGAGCATCAGGCTTTCCGAGGAAGATGTGGAAAAAGTCCGCGCGTGGTACAGCTTTGGTGCAAAAACGGAAGAAAAAGGCGAAAAAGAGCCTCTTCTTGAAATTGAAGACCTGTCCTTTGCCTACTCCAGGGGCCATCAGGCTCTCAGCGACATCTCCCTGAGGATAGACAAGGGTGAAATCGTAGCCATAGTGGGCAACAACGGCGCGGGAAAGAGCACCCTTTCCAAGCTCATCTGCGGCTTTGAAACGGCTCAGAGCGGCAAAATGCTGCTGGAAGGGGAGGACATGGCGGGCCTTTCCATCAAGGAGCGGGCCGACCGCATCGGCTACGTCATGCAAAACCCAAACCAGATGATATCCAAGGTGCTCATCCGGGATGAGGTGGCGCTGGGCCTGAGAACCAGAGGCGTGGACGAGCAGGAGATACAGAGCCGTGTGGACGAGACCCTGAAGATTTGCGGCCTCTGGCCCTTCAGAAGCTGGCCTGTCTCCGCTCTCAGCTACGGGCAGAAAAAGCGCGTGACCATCGCCTCAATTCTGGTGCTGCGCCCGAAGATGATAATTCTAGACGAGCCCACCGCCGGACTAGACTACCGCAACTATACGGAGATAATGGAGTTTCTCTCTCTTTTGAATAAGCAGGGGGTCACAGTGGTGATGATAACCCACGATATGCACCTTATGCTCGAGTACGCCCACAGGGCCCTTGTCATAAACGACGGCCGCCTCATAGCGGACAGCTCCTGCTCCCGGGTGCTGACCGACGCCCAGCTTATTGAGAAGGCGAGCCTGAAGGAGACCTCCCTGTATCCTCTGGCTCTGCGCTGCGGCATAGAGGATGCAAGCGCCTTTGTGGAGCGCTTCATAGACTATGAGCGGGAGGTGGAGGGCAAATGAGAAACATATTCAATTTCATCGACAGACCCTCCCCCATCCATGAGCTGACCGGCGCCACCAAGCTTATCTGCCTTGTGCTTTGGAGCCTTGCCGCCATGACAAGCTACGATACCCGCTTTCTTATCTTTCTCCCTCTTGTGAGCTTTGTGCTTTTCAGGGCCTCAAGGATAAAAATTTCGGACGTATCCTTCATGCTGGGCTTTACGGCGGTGTTCATGGTGCTCAATAATGTGCTGGTCTTTGCCATATCCCCCGACCACGGTGCGGGCGTATACGGGACGGAGCATATCCTTTTGGGCCGGGGCCGCTATGCCCTGACGGCAGAGCAGCTTTTCTACCATGCAAACCTGATTTTGAAGTATCTTTCCACCATTCCGATAGTGCTTCTTTTTGTCTGCACCACAAACCCCAGTGAGTTTGCAGCCTCCTTAAACCGCATCGGCGTAAAGTACAGCATCGCCTACTCGGTGGCTCTGGCTCTGCGCTACATCCCGGACATACAGCGGGAGTACCACGAGATATCCCAGGCCCAGCAGGCAAGGGGCATAGAAATGAGCAAGAAGGAGTCGCTGGTGAAAAGGCTTAAAAGCGCCAGCGCCATACTCATCCCCCTCATCCTCTCCAGTATGGACAGGATAGAGACCATCTCCAACGCCATGGAGCTGCGAGGCTTCGGCAAGAACAAAAAGCGCACATGGTACATGGGCAGAAAGTTCAGCAAGGCGGACATCGGGGCGATAGTGTTCTGCGCTTTGCTTTGCGTGGCGGCCTTGCTGCTCAACTACATAAACGGCGGCAGATTCTATAATCCCTTTATATGACGAAAAACCCGACGGAACTTGTATCTTCCGTCGGGTTTTTGTGCTTTTAAGTTGTCTTAAATCTCGCCGATGACTACTTCACCGTCGATGATAACGGCCTTTATCTCAAGGTTTTCGTCCAGAAGCAGCATATCTGCGGCCTTGCCGATATCCAGAGAGCCTATATTGTCAAACTCGCCGATGGCCTTGGCGGGGGCTTCGGTCATGGCCTTTATGGCAGCCTCCAGACTCATGCCGTAGCTGACCACGTTTTTAAGCTCCTCATGGAGGTTGCTGGAAGAACCTGCAATGGTACCGTCAAGCAAAGTGGCCTTGCCGTCGGTGACCACTATCTCCTGACCTGCCAGGTCATAGTGCCCGTCGGAGAGACCGGCGCAGCGGAGAGAGTCGCTTATTATAACAAGCTTCTCCCCGAACATTCTGTGCATACCCATGATGACGGCGGGGTGAATGTGCAGCCCGTCACAGATAAGCTCCACATTGGCGCCTGCGGTCAAAGCAGCGCCCACAAGGCCGGGATTTCTGTGGTGCAGAGGCTCCATGCCGTTGAAAAGGTGGGTAACGTGGGTGGCGCCCGCCTCAAAACCTGCCATGGCTTCCTCGTAAGTGGCGGTGCTGTGGCCCAGAGAGACGGTGCAGACCTTGGAGGCCTCCCGGATAAAGTCCACCGCGCCCTCAATTTCGGGAGCTACGGTAATAATGCGCAGCTTCCCGCCGCTTATCTCGTTAAGCTCGCGGAACATTTCAATGTTGGGGGATTGAAGATTGAAGGCTGCCTGTGCGCCGCGCTTTTTGTAGGAGAGGAAGGGCCCTTCCAGATGCACGCCGGCGATCTTGGCCTCGGCGCCCTTGCGCTCATAGCCGCTGACGTTTGCCATGGCGGTTTTAAGGGTCTCCCTTGCGGCGGTCATGGTGGTGAAGAGGAAGCTGGTAACGCCGTGGGAGGCGTAGTGGGCCGCCATGGCGGGGATATCCTTTGCTTCCACATCCGTGCCGTCATAGCCCAGTGCGCCGTGGGTGTGCACGTCTATAAAGCCCGGCACAAGGTACATTCCCTTTGCATCAAGGCCCTCGCCCTCTGCGCCGAAAGCCTCTATCTTCTTTCCAAAGCTGAGAGAGCCGTTCTCAAACTTGCCGTTGCGGTAAATTTTTGCGTTTTTTATAAGCATAGGATTGCCTCCTTGGAAATATAGGTGTTTTGTGTTTTGCAACTATAGGATATCACGATTTTACTGCCTGAGTCAACAAGCCTGGGTAACTTTGTCACAAAGAGCCGCAGCTAAAATCAATTCCAACCCGGATAGAAAAATTTTCACAGCAAAAACACTTTAAGTTTTAGGAAAATTATAGTATGATATAATTGAGGGGATATAGGAAACAAATTCAAATCCCCTTATTTCACTGAGAAATTCCAAAGGGAGAGAAACAAATGACATATGAAAAGATAAAGCAGGATGAGGCCATAAAGGCCTATATCCGTCACGCGGATGCCTCTCTCACCGCGCTGGGCTTTACCGAACACAGCTTTGCCCATGTGGGCTTCTGCGCGGAGACTGCGGGCAGGATACTGGAGACTATGGGCTTTCCCGCACGCACAGTGGAGCTTGCCAAAATAGCGGGCTATCTTCACGACATAGGAAATCTGGTAAACCGGGTGGAGCACAGCCAGACCGGCGCCATCATGGCCTTCAGGCTTCTGGGCGAGCGGGGCTTTGCGCCGGACGAGGTGGCTATAGTGGCCACGGCCATCGGCAACCATGACGAGGGTACGGGCGTTCCCGTCAACGATGTGGCGGCGGCACTTATCCTTGCAGATAAGTGCGATGTGCGCCGCAGCCGCGTAAGAAGCAAGGACTTTGCCACATTTGACATCCACGACAGAGTAAACTACTCCGTCACCGCCTCCAAGCTCTCCGTGGACAGGGAGAAGGCAGTGGCCACACTGGAGCTGACTATCGACACCGAGGTCTGCGCCATAATGGACTATTTTGAGATATTCATGGGGCGCATGCTCATGTGCAGGAAGGCCGCCCACCGGCTGGGTCTGAAATTTACTCTGGTGGTAAACGGGCAGGAGATAATGTGAAAAACCCGGTACAGGGTGAAAGGAAACACATATGGACATTTTCAGCGTTCTGAGCATGATATGGGGGCTTAGCCTGTTCCTCTTCGGCATGACGGTCATGGGCGAGGCTCTGGAAAGAAGGGCGGGCAACAGCCTGCGCTCCCTCCTTGGCAAGATGACCGGCAGCAAGCTGGCAGGCTTCCTCACCGGTATGGGCATAACCGCCATAATCCAAAGCTCATCTGCTACCACGGTCATGGTGGTTGGCTTTGTAAACTCCGGTATCATGAGCCTCAAGCAGGCCATAAACGTCATAATGGGCGCAAACGTGGGCACCACGGTCACCGCCTGGGTGCTGAGTCTTTCCGGCATTGACAGCGGCTCCTTCTTCGTAAAGCTTTTAAAGCCCAGCTCCTTTACGCCGCTTCTGGCGCTGTGGGGCGTGGCTTACCTGATGTTCAGCAAAAACTCCAAGAAGAAGGACACGGCGCTGGTGCTTCTGGGCTTTGCTACCTTGATGTTCGGCATGGACGCCATGAGCGATTCCGTCTCCGGCCTGAAGGATGTGCCTGCATTCACGCAGATGTTCGTGCTCTTTAAAGAGCCTGTGCTGGGCGTGCTGGCGGGCGCTGTGCTCACAGCCATCATCCAGTCCAGCTCCGCCTCCGTGGGTATTTTGCAGGCCCTTGCCGTCACCGGACAGGTCAGCTACGGCGCGGCCATCCCCATCATCATGGGTCAGAACGTGGGTACCTGCGTCACGGCCCTCATCTCCTCCGTGGGCACTACCAAGAATGCCCGCCGCGCCGCCGCGGTGCATCTGGCCTTCAACGTGATAGGCACCATAATCTGCCTTGTGCTTTTCTACATAGTGCGCGCTATGGTACAGCCCGCATTCCTGAACGAAGGCGCCAGTATGCTGGGCATTGCCGTTTCCCACTCTGTTTTCAACGTGCTTTGTACCGCCATGCTCTTCCCCATGTCGGGGCTCCTTGAAAAGCTGGTGACAAAGCTCATTCCCGACGATCAGGTCAAGGAAGAGTTTGTCATGCTGGATAAGCGCCTTATGGCCACACCGCCTCTGGCTCTGGAGTGCTGCCACAATGTGGCCTACGACATGGCCATCTGCGCCTTTGAGGCCATCAGAAAGGCCATCGACTCCCTTACAAGCTTCAGCGAGGAGCTTGCCGCAGAGGTCAGAAAGGGCGAAGGCACAGCCGACCGCTATGAGGATGCCCTGGGCTCCTACCTTGTGGAGCTGAGCACCAAGCGCATAAGCGGCGCGGACAGCATAGAGGCGGCAAAGCTTCTCAAGCTCATAGGCGACTTCGAGCGTGTGTCCGACCATGCGGTGAATATAGTTGAGTCGGCAGAGGAGCTTAAGGCCAAGGAGATTAGCTTCAGCGAGGACGCAAAGGCGGAGCTTTCGGTGCTCATCGGAGCTGTCAGCGAGATCATGGAGCTTGCCCAGAACGCCTTTTTGAAAAACGACATTGCCCTTGCCATGCAGGTTGAGCCTCTTGAGCAGGTGGTGGATGACCTGAAAGACCAGATGCGAAACGGTCACATCCTCCGTCTCCAGCAGGGCAAGTGCAGCATAGGTGCAGGCTTTGTGTGGTCTGACCTTCTGACAAACCTTGAGCGTGTCTCCGACCACTGCTCCAACATTGCCGGCAGCGTCATCGAGGCAGGCCGTGCCGACATGAACTACCATGAGCTTCTGCGCTCCAACCGCAGCGACAGCGTAGATTTCCGCAGAAACTACGAAGCCTACAGCAGAAAATACGCTCTGCCCGAGGCAAAATAACGGGGCAGCATATAAAAGGGCCCGCTGTATAAAATAGCGCTCAAATTTACGGGCATATTTCAAAAAAGCTGCCGCAGGCTTATGGCTTCTGCGGCAGCTTCTTTTCTTTGCAAAATACTCAGACTGTTCACACCGGGCAGCGCAGCACAAGTGTGCGTCGGCCGCAAAGTTCGCCGTCCAGCGAAAGCTCATGGTCATCCACATACTCCACATTCTGAGCAAGCTTTGTGTAGTCCTCCACCGTGGAGATAAGGTCATAGCCGAAGCCCTCGCCCCGGTAGTGCATGGGAACGGTGACTTTAGCGCCGATCTTCTCCGCCAGCTCAAAGGCCGTGGCGGCATCTATGGTGTAAAAGCCGCCCACGGGGATAATAAGCACATCCACTTCGCCCAGGGCCTCAATCTGGCTGTCCGACAGCATATGCCCAAGATCGCCCATGTGCACAACCCGCTTTCCTTCCGCGTCCACTATGTGTATGCGGTTTTCGCCCCGGCGGGTCCCCTGCTGGTCATCATGGTAGCAGGGCAGATCGTTTATGATAAGGTTGCTGCGGCGTTTAAGCTGTTTTACCGCTTCGGTGCAGCCGTGGTCACGGTGATAGTGGCTGCATAAGACCACATCTGCGGAAAGCTCCGGCAGAGTAAGACCGGGAACATATCCCGGCTCATAGGGGTCAAATACCACAGTGCCGTCCAGAGAGTCCAGAGTGTAACAGGCGTGCCCATGCCATATAAGCTTCATTTCGCGTCCTCCTTCGTTTTTTTATCATTATATCAGAACAAATTATCCGCAAACAAGGGGCAGCTAAGGAAGTTTACATATTTTTTAAGTTGACCAAAGTGGTGTAAAATGTTATCATGTCTTGAAGCAATGCAATTTCATCTATTCCACAGGAGGCTATAATGAGAACAAGCCGCACATTCAGAGTTATCTTCGGCATTTTTGTGCTGATTTTGTTTGGCGCTTATTCATTTATGCGCTATACCACCTCTCCCCACAGCAGCGATTTTGACTCGGAAAACGCACATATCTATACCGAGTGGAAGGCTCAGCAGGAGGCCGATGCTGCGGCGGAGCTGCAATTCCAGAAGGATATCGCCGCATGGCGCGAGGAACAGGACGCCCTTGCCCTGCAGGCAATAGCCGAGGCCGAGGCTCAGGCACAAGCCCCCGCAGAGGAAGCTGTCGCTGAGGAGCCTGCCGCCCCCGCCCTGCCCGCCATCGACATCAACAGCTGGGAATATATTCTGGTAAATGACGCAAACCGGCTCACGGCGCAGGACTTTCCGCCGCAGGTGGTCACCGTCAGCGACAGCCAGTGTCCGGTTGACTCCCGTATTGCCGAGCCTCTCATGGCTATGGCGCAGGCCTGCAAGGATGCAGGCTACAGCGTCTACCTCTCCTCCGGCTACCGCTCCTACTCCGAGCAGGCGGCAAACTTCACCCGTGTCTGCAACAACAACGGCGTTGCTGACGGCAAGGATGCCAACGGCTTCTATATCACCATGCCCGCCGGTGCCAGCGAGCACCAGACCGGCCTTGCCTGCGATATTACCGACAGGTACTATGAGATAAAGAACGCAAGCCTTGAAAACACCGCCACCTTCCAGTGGCTCAAGACCAACTGCACCGACTTCGGCTTCATCCTCCGCTTCCCTCAGGACAAGCAGGATATTACCGGCGTCATGTATGAGCCTTTCCACTTCCGCTATGTGGGCGTTGAAGCCGCAAAGTACATGACCGAGAACAATCTCTGCCTTGAGGAGTTTGTAGCTCTTTATAAGCCTGAGCTGGCCGCCGTCCCCGCCGCATGAGCAAGTTTATTCGCAAATCAAAATGAGGTATCATCACGATACCTCATTTTTTGTTCTTCATATCCCGCCAGCTCTCCCCCGGCTCCCAGCCTGCAAGGGGCAGCCGCTGCATGGCCCCGAATACCTTGGACTTCATGTCCGGGTAGTCGGCGCTCATGGTTTTCAGCAGGTCCTTTATCTCCTTGCGCTTGCTGGCCTTGTCCTGCGGACAGGGGTTTTCCACAATGGGCAGCTCAAGGGCAGCCGCCACATTGGCGATTTTCTGCTCCCCGGCATAGATGAGGGGGCGTATCTGGGTCACGCCGGAGCGGTCAAGGAAGGTGAGGGGGCGAAAGCAGCTTATGCGCCCTTCAAATAAAAGCGACAGCATGAAAGTCTCCACCGCGTCATCAAAATGGTGGCCCAGGGCAAGCTTGGATATGCCCCGGCTGCGTATGGCATCGTTGAGCGCGCCCCGGCGCATTTTGGCGCAGAGAGAACAGGGGTTATCCTCCTTGCGCACGTCAAAGACTATCTCCTTGATGTCGGTCTTAACGCAGGTATAGGGGATATCGTGGGCCTTGCAGTATTCGGCCACGGGGCTAAAGTCCATGCCCTCAAAGCCCAGCTCGATGGTTATGGCCTCCAGCTCGAAGGCTTTGGGATAGAAGCTTTGCAGGTGCTTCATGGCCGCCAGCAGCAGCATACTGTCCTTGCCGCCGGATACGCCCACCGCGATCTTGTCGCCCTCTTCTATCATTTTGTAGTCGTCCACCGCGCGCCGCACAGTGCCGGTAAATTCGTTCAGAAGCTTGTCCATAGTTTTCCTCAAAAAATTTAAAAATTCATTTTTAGTATTCGGAAGATTTCCGTAGATTTAGCGAGATTTCCGGAGATTTGAAAATCAGAATTAAAATTGATGTTGACAGGAATATTCACTTGTGATATAAAAATAGGGCACGCCTGTGAAATATTGTAACGGCGTGCCACCAAAATGTCAAAACATTTAATATCATATGGAGGCACAAAATATGTCTACTACCATGGTAACCAAGGAATCCGTTACCCGCAAGTGGTACGTCCTTGACGCAGCCGGCAAGCCCATGGGCAAGACCGCTGCTCTCGCCGCCGACCTTCTCCGCGGCAAGCTCAAGACCGACTACACCCCCCACATTGACTGCGGTGACTATGTCATCATCATCAATGCAAAGGACGCTGTCCTCACCGGCAAGAAGCTGGAACAGAAGTACTACCGCACCCACTCCGGTTATCCCGGCGGCCTGAAAGAGACCCAGTACAAGATCCTCATGGCCAAGAAGCCTGAGCTTGCAATGCGTCTTGCTGTCCGCGGCATGCTCCAGAAGAACACCATCGCTGACTGGCAGCTCAAGCGTCTGAAGATCTTCGCAGGTGCAGAGCACACCCATGCAGCCCAGAAGCCCGAAGTTTGGGATCGCTAAGGAGGTAAATGAATATGGCAACTTATAAGTGCAAGAAGCCCTACATGTACGGCACCGGCCGCAGAAAGTCCTCCGTGGCCCGCGTTCACCTCATTCCCAACGGCACCGGCGCTATCACCATCAACGGCCGTGATATCGACGATTACTTCGGTCTTGACACCCTCAAGCTGATCGTCCGTCAGCCCCTGGTCGCCACCAACACCCTTGGCAAGGTCGACATCGAAGCTACCGTTGCAGGCGGCGGCGTTTCCGGTCAGGCCGGCGCAATCCGCCACGGCATCTCCCGTGCTCTTCTTCTGGTCGATGAGAGCTACCGCGCAGCCCTGAAGGCAGCCGGCTTCCTCACCCGTGACCCCAGAATGAAGGAGCGCAAAAAGTACGGTCTCAAGGCAGCCCGTCGCGCTCCCCAGTTCTCCAAGAGATAATCTACTTCTCATCAAGAACTTCAAAAACCCAGAAACCGCAATGGTTTCTGGGTTTTCTTTTTGCCTGCACGCCCCTTTTTGGTGCAAATTTGGTGTAAGAACGCTATACAACGGTTTCAGACGATACCGTACAATATCATATTTTTTGACGAGAACTGTTCACCTTCATAAAATACTACTTGAATTTTTCCTCGTATTGTATATAATATGGGTGTGGGGTAGCGTGTCAATGACCACTCCCGATTAGATACCGACTAGGCTTGTGTGTTTTTACATACAAGCCTTTAGACTTATTTGGAGGAATGTATATGTTAAGAGGAATGATCTTTATTGATCATATGAATTTTGATATTGCTTTGCAGGATTATTACAAAACATTAGGCCTGCCCACAGCAAAATTAGATTACAACAAACTCTTTTTGAATATTACTAAGCTTGTAGATAATGTTGATTTTGTAAAAGCTTCTATTTTTGTTCCCAAGCCTGATTCTTTTCTGATGGGTGATCCGCTGCTGAGCCGTTATTACTCATGGGTAACTGGATTAGGAAATGCCCCTTTTACTGATGTCATTGAAGGAAGATATTGCGCACGGGCAGTATCTCCCGCCGTACCCATGAACATCGCCAACAAAAGCACATATTACAAGGTAGAAAAGGGTACAGATATCAATCTTGCAGTCGATGCGATCAACAAAGCCTTTCACAACTCCTATGATATTGCCTATATATTAAGTGCGGACACCGATTACATAAAGGTTTACGATGTACTTAAGAGTTATGGTAAGATTGTTGTCGTTGTTGTTGTCAACGGGCAGTCAACATATAGAATCAAGCCCCATGTTGATGCCACCTTTACATTAGATGATTCTTTTTTCAGTACTTGCTTAAGAACTCCGACAGTTGTAGCGCCTGCAACTAGTGCACCTACAGGTATCAGCACTACTCCTGCTCCTAGCACAGCTACAGTCGGGACTACTCCTGCCCCTGCGCCTAGCACAGCTACGGTCAGTACTACTCCAGCTCCTGCTTCCGGTGCAACTACGGTCAGTACTACCCCTGCCCCCGATACCAGCGCAACTACGGTCGGCACCACTTCTAGCTCTACTCCCAGTACAGCATCGACTACCACTCCTGCTACAAGCACTACTCCTGCTGGCGCCCCCTAAACTGATAAAGCACCTACAGTTTGTTCTGTAGGTGCTTTTGCTTTCAGAATCAGATATTTTGCGACCGTAAACGGAAACCAGTTGCAAAGAGGGCAAGTGCTAGTGTATAATGAGCAAACCGATAAACTTGGATTTGACGAAGGAGCATAGCCGTTTGGCATATGCTCTATATTTTTTGATAGAGCTTGTAACGAATAGCCATTATAGAAGTCTAATAGTTGACAAGGAGGTGAGATTGTGGAGGACTTTGATAAAATATACGCTGAATATTATTCAGAAGTATATAAATTCGTGTTGACCCTATGCCAAAATCCTACATTGGCCGAGGAGATTACACAAGAATCATTTTTCAAAGCGCTCAAAAGTATTGATAGCTTCAATGGTAATTGCAAGCTCAGCACATGGCTATGCAAAATTGCCAGAAATACCTTTTACAGCTATACAAAGAAGCATAACAGGCAAGTTGATTACCCTCTTGATGCCATCCTTTCTGATGAAAATATCGAGGAACAATTTGCGGATAAGGAAATCGCTTATGCAATACATAAAGTCTTACACAAGCTAAATGAGCCGTATAAGGAAGTGTTCTGGCTGCGGATTTTCGGAGAATTATCCTTTGCTCAAATCGGAGCATTGTTCGAAAAGACAGAGAGCTGGGCTAGAGTTACCTATTACAGAGCTAAAATCATGATAAAGGAGGAATTGCAATGACTTACCCTTGTGGCATTATTAGAGATTTACTGCCACTATACATTGATGATGTGTGCAATGAAGAAAGCAAACAGGCGGTACATAATCATTTGTCGGAGTGTGAAAAATGCAGAAGTTGCTACAAAGCTATGAAATCAACCGAGGGCTTTGAGGATAAGAGAAGTGATAATTCGGAGGACAGTAAAATGGCAAGCAGTTTGAAGAATGTAAAAAACACAATCAACAAAAGAATCAGAAATATAGCACTATGTGCGGTTGCAGCAGTATTAGTTGTCATCGTTGGATTTAATCTTCTATTTAATGCTGCAATCAAGAATGTGTCCCTTGAGGATATTACTGTTTCTGCTAACGTGTATTCATTAGCAGAACTTATTGAAACCCCTGCAGATGAAGTGCCTAATTCTGAATCAGTAACAATCTTTTCTGATGAAAACGATATCTCTAAAGCAGTCCAAGTTAAAATCCCTGAACTTGGAACGATTACACTGACGGAAGACACAATTGAAAAATGTCAGTATGCAACGGTGATTTCCGTGGGTTCGGAATACTTCTTAAGAACGATAGAAAGTGAAGTGAAGGACAATACGATTTACATCACCGCCTTCAAGACCACACTTCTTAATAGCAAAGCCCTAGACTACCAAAAGCAGATTTATTCGCTTGAATTGCAGGAAATAAATCGGATTGTTTTTGTGGAAAGCGATGGTACTGAAAATGTACTTTGGAGCAGATAAATTCCAATTCGTCTAACAAAAGCAGGGTCTATCGACCCTGCTTTTTTCATGTGTAAGAACAATATACTTTTCAAATTAACTATAAAGGTGCAAAGAATCTTATTGCATCCGATCCTTTCTCTCACGATATCCAACGATATCCACGCTTTCAAACGAGATCAGACAAGACCAACGCTAGGGCTATAACTCCAAGAGATAATTTGTTTGTTCTCTATCCCACTGTCATTTGGCAGTGGGATTTTTATTTGCGACGGGCTGCCGTGCGGTGCAAATACTTGCAAATCCTCAAAAAAAGAGCATCGGACTTGTCCGATGCTCTTTTGCCTTAATAAAGGTATTTAATCAGTAATTCTCTTTTCTGACCTCGAAGTAAGCCTTGGGGTGGGCGCAGACGGGGCAAAGCTCGGGAGCCTTGGTGCCGACTACCAGATGACCGCAGTTGCGGCATTCCCAGACCTGAACGCCGCTCTTCTCGAAGACGGCCTTGGTCTCAACGTTGTTGAGCAGTGCTCTGTAGTGCTCCTCGTGGGTCTTTTCAATAGCGGCGACCATTCTGAACTTGGCAGCCAGCTCCTTGAAGCCCTCTTCCTCAGCGTCCTTGGCCATGTTGGCGTACATATCGGTCCACTCGTAGTTTTCGCCCTCGGCGGCGTGCAGCAGGTTCTCTGCGGTATCGCCCAGCTCGCCCAGCTCCTTGAACCAAAGCTTGGCGTGCTCTTTTTCGTTGTTGGCGGTATTGAGGAAGATCTCTGCGATCTGCTCGTAACCGGCCTTCTTTGCTACGGATGCAAAGTAGGTGTACTTGTTTCTGGCCTGAGACTCGCCTGCGAAAGCATCCCACAGATTCTTCTCGGTCTTGGTGCCTGCATATTTATTTGCCATGATTTAAATCTCCTTTAGTATACATTTAGCGTTGCCCGCTGTTAATTATTTTATACTTTATACTTCACAAAGTCAAGCACGACAAAATACACGGGCGTTTTAGCCAAAACATTGCCGGAGCAAAAGCTCCGGCAATGAATGATTTGATTTTTTTATGCGATGAAGCTTAGATCTTCATGCACACATCCCATGCGCGCCAGATAACGGTACGCAGGTTGCCCACTGCAACGCAGTCGCCAACCTTGTAGCCCTTGCCGGCAATGGGAGTGGGAACAAAGCCGATGCCGTTGACAACGCTGTCGCACTCGACCTTGAATTCCTTGCCGTCCTTGCCCTTGACCATGACGTAGCCGTCTTCGATCTTGGTGATGGTGGACTGGAGGTACACGGGAACCTTGTGGTACTCCATAGCGTCACGCAGGAAGGAGGTGTTTGCAAGGCAGGTGGCCTGTGCGGTGACCAGGTCGTTGGCGTACTCGACGATAATGGGGTGCTTGCCGGCCAGAACAAGGTCGTAAGCTGCTTCGCAGGAGGACTGGCCGCCGCCGAAGAACAGCACCTTGTCGCCGCATTCCTTCTTGTCGACCAGAAGGTCGGTGAAGCTCAGGCACTTTTCAAAGCCGGGGATGGGCATGGTTCTGGGAACGGAACCGGTAGCGATGATGACTTCTTCGAAGCCGCGCAGGGTGCCGATGTCGTTTATCTCGGTGTTGAGACGGACCTCGATCTTGGCCTTTTCGATCTCTCTCTTGTACCATGCCAGCAGTTCCTTGTCGTTCTCCTTGAAGGTCATGGCGGAGGCGGTGAGGAACAGGCCGCCCAGCTGGTCTTCCTTCTCGAAGATCACGGGGATGTGGCCGCGCTGATGCAGCACCAGAGCACACTCCATACCGCCGATACCGCCGCCGATGATGGCGACCTTCTTGACCTTCCTGGTGGGAACGATCTTGTATCTGTTGTGCTGCATGGTGGTGGGGTTCAGGGCGCAGCGGGCGAGATGCAGGGAGTCATCCAGCTTCTGCATATTGGTAGTGCCCTTGGACTTGGAGAAGTTGAAGCAGCCGTTGTGGCAGCGGATACAGGGCTTGATCTCCTCTTCGCGGCCCTCTCTCAGCTTGGTGACCCACTCGTGGTCAACAAGGTTCTGGCGGGTGTAGCCCACGCCGTCCAGAGTGCCTTCTGCAACTGCCTGAGCACCGGCCTCGAAGGTCATCTTGCCTGCGCAGACCACGGGCTTGTCGGTGAACTTCTTGATGTGCTGAACATCTGCCAGGTTGCAGTTCTGGGGCATGTACTGAGGGGGATGTGCCCAGTACCATGCGTCGTAGGTGCCGTTGTCGCAGTTGAACATGTCGTAGCCCATGTCACCAAGGTACTTGATGGCCTTCTCGGACTCTTCCATGTCGCGGCCCCACTCCTCAAAGTCGGTCTCATAGGGCATTGCACCCTTGCCCCAACCCTTGGTCTTGGAGACCACGGAGTAACGCAGGGAGACGGGGAAGTCAGCGCCGGCTTCCTTCTTGATCTCCTGAACTATCTCAACGGGGAAGCGGTAGCGGTTCTCGAAAGAGCCGCCGTACTGGTCGGTACGCTTGTTCCAGTTTTTCATGGTGAACTGGTCAAGCAGGTAGCCTTCGTGGACAGCGTGGATCTCAACGCCGTCGACACCTGCCTCGCGCAGCTTCTTGGCGGTCTGGCCGAAGGCGTAGACCATTTCCTTGATCTCCTCAACGGCCAGGGCGCGGGAGGTAACATCCTCTGCCCAGCGGTTGGGAACCTCGGAGGGAGCGGCGCAGCAATACTTAACGTCAACGATGG
This sequence comes from Oscillospiraceae bacterium, assembly GCA_017465025.1. Taxonomy (GTDB): domain Bacteria; phylum Bacillota; class Clostridia; order Oscillospirales; family Oscillospiraceae; genus Limivicinus. Next base: position 17,881 of record JAFTXM010000119.1, on the reverse strand, counting down.
GGCTGGCGATCTTGTTGAGCAGGTCGTTCTTATGCAGAACGGTCATCCAGCCGTTGATGGCCATGGAGCGGCCCATACCGGCGGCCAGCTGAACGAACAGCTTTGCACCGGTCTTGTGGAAGTCAACCATGTACTCCTTGAGCTGCTTGAACATAAGGTCGTTCTTGTACAGCCACTTTCTGCCGGGGATACCAAGCTGGTCTTTGACGCACTGCATACCGGGCAGGATAAGGCCGACGCCGTCCTGTGCGCGGTTAAGCAGGAAGTGAGCAGCCTCCTTGTCGAAATGGTTGGGCTCCAGCCAACCGAAAAGGGAGGTGCCGCCCATGGAGGTCTGGACTAAGCGGTTTTTGATTTCCACATTGCCGATTTTCCAAGGGGTAAATAAGGCAGAATACTTTTCGTTCAAATATTTCGCTTCCTTTCTTTTTTCTGAATAGAGACGAACTTGTGTTTTTTCCCTGTTTCTGATTTACAGAATGCTACGTTCATTATAAACGATGCAAGGCAAGAAATCAATCGGGATGTTAACGTTTTGTCTCATTTTTATGTGCATATTTGTTATACATTTCCCGGCCTGCTGTCTAAATTCCCTACTTTTAGCCAAAATTCTTCAAGTTTTTTAAGTATCAGGGCAAAAAATATCCGGGCAGCGGAGCAGGGCTGCCCGGATATTTGCCGTATTATTTTCTCACTTCAAATTCCACTTCTTCTATGAGAAGATCGCCGGTGTCCAGAGTAAACACCAGATTGGCCTCGTATTCCCCGACCTTGAGGCCGTCGGCGGGGCGGACGCTCCAGCTTGTGCTGTCTATCTGCCCGGAGGCCACGCTGCCGCCCCTGCTGGTGTTGAGCACAAAGCAGTCCTTGCCCAGACCGTGAAGGGATACGCTCTTGACCTTCACCGTACCGGCCCCGGTGTTTATAAGGCGGATGGGCCTGAAGCCCATGCTGTCGTAGCCTTCCCTCGCGTCCTCAAACTCCGGCTCTTCAAGCTCCGGGAAGAGGTAGTTCAGCTCCAGCACGTCGCACTTCACCGCCCCGCCCAGGTCCACAACGGCCTTGACGGTGACGCTGCGCTCAAGCTCTATGGGCTTTTTGTACTCCCTGCCCTTTTCAAGGGGGGATGTGCCGTCGGTGGTGTAGAGTATTCTTGCGCCCTCAATGGGGGTGGAAAGGCTCAGCCGCTGCTCACTGCCGTAGCTGCCGGAGGGCAGGTCGGACACGGGCGGCGCTGCTTTGAACTTGAGGGTAAGTCTGCCGCTTCTGTCCACATTGGACAGGATCACCTCGCCGTTGCTGCCCATGGTGCAGCGGCCTGCGGTGGTGATGGCATCGGTCAGCTCAAGCCCCTCGTTGGCGCGGATGACGGCTCTCCCCTCGGGGGACAGGGCATAAGTGCCGTCCGGCTGGAGCAAAAGCCCGTCTATGCTGGCAAGCTTGCTGTAATCTGCGGTAAGCTCAATGTGGTAGAGAACGGGCTTGTCCTCCCCGGCCTCAGGCTCCTTCGCGTTTTCGGCTGCGGCCCCGTCCTCTGCCATTGCGGGGGCGGCTTCCTCAGCGGCGGGGGCTTCCTCAGCGGCAGCATCTTCCGCGGCAGCAGTTCCGCCCTCGGCGGGAGCTATATCCCCATGGGTGCAGGGCTCATATACTGTGCCGCCGTTGTTGTGGACCGTACCGCCGTTATTATAGACTTCTGCCCCGTTGTTGTGGACGATGCCGCCGTTATTGTACACAGTGCCGCCGTTATTATAGACCGTACCGCCATTATTGTAGACGATGCCGCCGTTATTGTAGACTGTGCCGAAGTTGTTTATGACGGTGCCCCCGTCATTGTAATAGGTGCTGTCAAACTCGTTGACGGTGATATTTTCCATGGCGAGGGGAGCTTTTTCCTCCTGGGGCGCTGCAAAGGCGCTGACAGACAGCAGAGAAAGCAGCAGGGCAAGGATAAGTGCGGTGCACTCAAGGCTTCTTCTTTTCATCACAGTCATTCCTTCCTTATATAATGTTTGTCCTTATGACGGACTGACACAAAGATTGTTCCGCGGCAGCATTGTCAAAGGAGCGTTTTTCTGATAAAATAACAAAAGTTTTGAAAGGCGGTGGTTGGGCTTGGAGAATAAAAAGCGCCAGCATTATCTGGATCTGGTAAAGGTTCTGGCAATTATAAATCTCTGCGCGCTGCACTATTCCTGGGCAGGAGATATTGATTTTGCGGCAGACATCAGCTTTTCCGTGGCTTTCCGCCGCTTTGTCTACGGCTTTTACGCCTGCACCGTGCCGCTTTTCGTGATGGTGAACGGTGCGCTGCTTCTCAACCGACCCCTGAATTTGAAAAAGCATTATAAAAGCCTTCTTGTCATATCCCTGCAATATGTTTTCTGGCGGGCCGTGTCTCTCGTGCTCATCGGGCTATACAATGGGGTGGACTTTGCCTCCTGGAATCTGACGAAGATGGTGAATGTCTTTTTGCTTTTGCAGGATGTGGGCGGGATAGCCATAAACCATCTTTGGTTTGTGCCTATGCTCATCTGCCTTTACGTGTGGTTTCCCATCATCAAGGCGGCCTTTGACCAGTGCGAGCACAGCCAGTACGGGGTGAAGCTGCTGCTGCCCTTTATGGGGATGCTGCTGGTGTTCTGCTTTCTGCTGGACGATGTTATGCTCTTCCAGCCGGCGATCCCGGTGCTCAACGCCGCCAACTTTGGCGCTTTCCGTATGTTCCAGCCCATGTCCAGCCCCCTTTATTCCTGTATGCTGTTCTATTTCATACTGGGCGGGCTTCTCCACAAGTACAGGGACAGGCTTTTGAAAATCTCAACGCCGGTGCTGCTTGCTGTGGTGCTGCTGTCGGGTCTGGGGCTGTACGGTGAGTGGTGGGTCAATTCCGAGCTTATGGGCAGCACCTACGACAATATCTTCGCAAGCCACGAAAATCTGCCCGACGCCTTCCTGTCCGCTGCCGTATTCATTCTCTGCCAGCGGCTGGATGTCTGGCTTTCCGGGCGCGGAAAGCTCTGCCGGGTGATGGACATTGTCAGCCGGGAAAGCCTCTCTGTGTACTACTTCCACTGGATACTGCTGTCCACGGTGTTTGAGTATCTCCACGTGGCTGACGGCTATATCTTCAATGTCTTCCGCTCGCTTATCCTGTGCGCGGTCTGCGTGCTGCTGAGCCTTATTTTGAAGAAGATACCGCTGCTCCGCAAGCTTGTCCACTGACAATATAAGTTTAATATCAAAAAGGGTGCATTACAAGCACCCTTTTTTAATTTTCTGGGAATTTTTCACTTCAAAATAGGCTGGAGCTGCTCTCCCCTTATGGCTGCCGCCGCTGTTTCCCCCAGAAGGGAGAAGTCCGCCTGTAGAGAGCGGGGTTTGTTTTCCGGATCGTCCTGCCCGAAGGGGACAAAGTAGACGTGCCTGCGGTTCAGGAGCCTCCCTATGTTCTCTGCCGAGCCGGAAAGCCCGTCGTTGGTGGAAAAGGCGATAACAAGGGGTCTGCCGTTTCGAAGATGGGCCTTTGCCGCCATGGTGACGGCGCTGTCGGTAATGCCGTGGGCCAGCTTTGCAAGGGTGTTGCCGGTGCAGGGAGCTATTATGAGCGCATCCAGCTGAAGCTTCGGCCCTAAAGGCTCCGCCTCGCGGATGCTTTTTATGACCGCTCTGCCACAAAGGGCCTCCAGCCTTTCAATATGCTCTGCCGCAGTACCGAAGCGGCTGTCGGTGGCGGCGGCGGTCTCGCTCATAATGGGGAAAAGCTCATAGTCGGCCCTGAGCTTCTCCGCTGCCGCAAAAAGCTTTTCATATGTACAGTAAGAGCCGCAAAGCGCCAGCCCCAGTTTCAGCTTTTCTTTCATCCCTGTTCCTCCTGTTCGGCTATAATGTTGTATATGGTCTCCTTCATAAGCATGGCGGCGCTCAGGGGCGCGCATTTTCCGGGCAGCCCCGGCGCAAGGCAGACCTTCAGCCCTATGTTCTCCGCCAGCTTCGCATCAAAGCCGCCGGGGGCTGAGGCCAGCTCCACAATAAGCGTGTCGTCCGCCATCAGGCAGAGGGCCGCATCGCTTATCACCCGGGCGGGCACAGTGTTCACCACCCAGTCAAAGCTCCCCGCCTCCTGCTCCAGTCTGGCATAGCTCAGTGCGCCGTATCCAAGGGCCTGCGCCATGGCAAGCTCCGCGCCTTTTCTCGCCGTCACAGTCACATTTGCGCCCAGAGCGCTCAGCTTTGCGGCCAGCAGCTTCCCTATCCGGCCCCAGCCGCAGATCAGCACCCTTGCGCCCCGGGCGCAGCGCTCGCTCTCTTTAAGCAACAGCCCTACAGCCCCCTCTGCCGTAATGTCCGCATTGCCCACCACAAAGTCACTGCGCCGCAGCATATCTCCGGCTTTCAGGCCCGCCCTCTGTATAAGCGCGGCGCTCTCCTCGGAAAAGTTTCCGCCGCACAAAAGCTGATAGGGCCACAGGGCGGAGATTATCTCCTGCATTCTCAGAACGTTGTCGGAATAGGGCGCGTTGAGCAGCCCGCCGCTCTCCGCCGGACAGGGCAGCACCACACAGTCTGCCCCGTACACGCAGCTTTGCAGGCAGCTGGCCTTCACTACTCCTGCGGGCAAGCTGAGCTTTTCAAGGGCAAAGCTGAGCACCTTGTGCCCGTCTCCGCTTAAAAGCCCGCTGAGCCGGGCGCAACGCACATCGCCTCCCACAATGGCAAATTTCACCTGCACCACCTCCACAAATTCATATTATTCGGTTGCTTTTACCCTTGTTCCTGTGCTATACTGTCACGAAACCTGAAACAGGCAAAATCGCCGGTATTTCAAGGAAAAACCGCATTTGGAAGTATTTTCCAAACGCTTTGAATCTGGAAGGATATTTTTATGGATGCAATAGTAGCTGTATATTCCGATTGGGGCATTGGTGCGGAGGGTACCCAGCCTCTTGTGCTGCACGCGGACAGGGCCTTTTTCCGCCGCATGACAAAGGATGCCGCCATCGTTGTGGGACGGAACACCCTTGCTGACTTTCCCGGAGGCAAGCCCCTGAAAGGCCGCCACAACATAGTTATGACCCGCCGGCCCATTGAGATCGAGGGGGCTTTGGTGGCAAAGGATGTGGGCACGGCTCTTGAGGCCGCCGAGGGCTTTGAGAAGGCCTTTGTGGTAGGCGGCGCCTCCGTGTATATGCAGTTTTTCCCCCATTTGGACAGAGTATATATTACCCAGATAGACGCACAGCCCGAAAGCACCGCCTTCTTCCCCAATCTGGACAGAAACCCTGACTGGCGCTGTACCGAGGAAGGCCCCTGGCAGGAGGAGGACGGCGTGCGCTACCGTTTTTGCGTCTACGAAAAATGCAAAAGCGAGGTTTGAGGGTAGTAGTGGGCTAAAATGCTCCTGTAGTCCGCGCCCGCTTCCGCCATGAGCTTGGCTCCGTACTGGCTCATGCCCACGCCGTGTCCGTAGCCGGCGACGGTGAAGACAAAGTCACTGCCGTCGTATTCAAGGCGAAAGTCGGTGGAGCGCAGGGAAAAAAGCTGGCGCAGTTTTGTTCCCGGTACCGGGACCGCGCCTATCTCAAGGCTGTCCACCCGCCCGGACGCAGTTTCTGAAAGCCTGCCCAGCCAGCCCTCCGGCGCTCCGCTCATGTCTGCATGGGGGTACTGGGAGAGTATGGTATCTCTCAGGTCAAGGGGCGCGACTTTCACATGGCTTATGAGCTGGGGGAGATTTTCCTCCGTCTCCGGGCTTGGTACGGAGATGAGATAAGGGGTGGCGTTCCATATCTGGGCGCTGTTTTCCGTAGCCCCGGCAGAGGAGGAGTGGAAGGCCGCCAGCACCGGCTGACCCTCATAGCCCAGATATTCCCCCGCAGTTTCCCTTACCGCAGCGCTGACCATGCTGCTGTACTTGTCATAGTCCGCACCCCAGCGCTGGCGGAGCGCGTCCTGACTCATCCAGGCCTGACAGCAGCCGCTGTAGGAGCACACATCGGCGTTTTTGTGCCTTTCAAGCCCTACGCAGTACATGGCATAGGTCCTTGCCGCCACAGCCTGCGCTTTCAGGGCCTCATGGGGAAAAAGGGCGGGCATTTCCGCCGCTACAACGCCCACAAGGTAGCTGTGCATATCCATTTCAAGGCTTGTCCCCTGATCCAGAAGGCGTATGCTGCGGCTAAGCTCTGCCTGAAGCTGCTGTTCATTTTTCTGCTCTGCGTCCCGGCTTTTTTCCTGAGCCGAACAGAGGACTGAATATACAAAGGGCGCGGCAAAGGCGACAAAGAGCACCGCGTACGAAATTATCAGGGTTTTTCTCAGCATATGACCTCCACACTTGACGGGACATTGTTTTAAGTATAAAATACAATTTGTGCCTGAGCCTGAGATAAGTCCGGAAGCGCCGGAATACGGCGCATGTCCGGCTATGAGCCGGACGGGGCACTTTGCTATTATTTTAATGAAACGGGATAGAAATTATGCCTGAAAAAGATCTTTCAATGGAAAAATATCTCATGCGCAAAAGAGCGCTTGAGATCTGCTGCTATGTGGCGGGCGCAGGCGCCTTCGGCGTTTTTGTGCGCTGGCTGCAGGTGATGATGGCCTTCAATGAAGAGGGTCTTGTGGACAAAAGCTTTTTCAATTACGCGCTGCCCCTGTTTTGCCTTGCGGCGGCCCTGATGTTCCTTCGCTTTGTGGATAAGCTGCGCCTTGAGCGCTACTATCTGCCGGAGAATTTTTACGATGCCTTGCGCAATGAGCACGTGATCTACACGGTTTTGCGCTGGCTCTGCGGTGTAGTGATGAGTGCGGGCGGCCTTATGCTGCTTGTCTCTGCGGAGACGGATAAAAATGCCGAGGTGCTGCAAATTCTGGCGGGGCTTGCCGTTGTAAACGGGCTTCTCTTCCCGCTGCACCTTACCTCTGCCAACAAGCCCCATGCCGCCGTACCCAAGCTCTCCTGCTTCTGCGCTTTCTGGCCCATTCTGATGTTTTGTATGTGGCTTGTGGCTACATATAAGATAAACGCCATCAACAGCGTGCTCTGGGCCTATGCCCCTGAGATAATCACCCACATCGTCGTCATCAATGCCTTTTATCACATTGCGGGCTTTGCCTTCGGCAAGGCCAACCCCTGGCGCAGTCTTTTCTTTTGTATGATGGGCTGTGCGCTGTGTATTCTGGTCATCGCCGATGAGCGCTATATGGGTATGCAGCTTATGTACGGCGCCACCGCCGCCATGCTTCTGATGTACACATGGATCATGATATCCAATCTCCTTCGCCGCGAAAAAGAAGTGGAAGAACAGCCTCAGGACGGCTTTGAGAGGCTGAGATAAAAAGCTGGATATGTAATTGGATATGAAAATAAAAGCTGCCGCAGAATATCTGCGGCAGCTTTTTATTTGTATTCTTGTCTTCAAAGAGAAAAGGAGCTTCCCAAATCGGGAAGCTCCTTTGTTATTGGTTTTTGCTTTGAGGATTATGCCTCGTAGAGAGCCTTCAGCTTGAGCAGGTGCTCGTAGCGGGCCTTTGCATTCTCCTCGGATGCTGCGAACAGACGCTCTGCACGCTCGGGGAACTCGCGGGTCAGACGGTTGTAACGGGCCTCGTTCATGAGGAACTCCTGGTAGCCGCCTGCGGGCTCCTTGCTGTCGAGAGTGAACTTGTTCTCTGCATTGGGGTTGAAGCGGTACAGGTTCCAGTAGCCGCACTTGACAGCCTTGTCCATTTCCTTCTGGCAGTTCTCCATGCCGCCCTTGATGCTGTGCATCTCGCAGGGAGCGTAGGCAACGATGAGAGAGGGGCCCTTGTGGGCTTCTGCCTCGGCGATGGCCTTGAGGGTCTGGATCTTGTTGGCGCCCATTGCGATCTGAGCGACGTAGACGTAGCCGTAGGTCATTGCGATCTCGGTGAGGGACTTGGACTTGAGCTCCTTACCGGCAGCTGCAAACTGTGCAACCTGACCGATGTTGGAAGCCTTGGAAGCCTGACCGCCGGTGTTGGAGTAGACCTCGGTGTTGAATACGAAGATGTTGACGTCTTCGCCGGAAGCGAGAACATGGTCAACACCGCCGAAGCCGATGTCGAATGCCCAGCCGTCGCCGCCGAATATCCAGGTGGACTTCTTGTTCAGGTAGTCCTTCTTTGCAAGAACGTTCTTGCAGGCGTCGCAGTGTGCGCCCTTGGCCTCGATGAGAGCAACGAGACGCTTGGAAGGCTCCTGGTTGGCGTTGCCGTCGTCGTAGGTGGCCAGGTAATCCTGAGCTGCCTGCTTGATCTCGGCATCTTCAGCATTTGCTGCAATGTACTCAACAGAGGGCTTCAGATCGTCGCGGATCTTCTTCTGGCCCAGGTGCAGGCCAAGGCCGTTCTCTGCGTTGTCTTCAAAGAGGGAGTTGGCCCAGCCGGGACCCTTGCCTTCCTTGTTGACGGTGTAGGGAGAGGTGGCAGCGGGGCCGCCCCAGATGGAGGACCAACCGGTAGCGTTGGAGATGAGCATATGATCGCCGAAGAGCTGAGTGATGAGGCGGGCATAGCTGGTCTCGGCGCAGCCTGCGCAGGAGCCGGAGAACTCGAGGTAGGGCTGTGCAAACTGGCTGAACTTAACGTCAGTGCCCAGCATATCCTTCTTCTCGGTGACGTTCTCAACCATGTAGTTGAAGACATCCTGCTCTGCGATCTGGCTCTCCATGGGAACCATCTCGATTGCGCCTACAGGGCACTGACCGACGCAGACGCCGCAGCCCATGCAGTCCAGAGGAGATACTGCCATTGCGTACTTGTACTCGCCCTTGCCCTTGCCGGCCTTGATGTCAACGATCTTGGCGTTTGCGGGAGCAGCGGCTGCTTCCTCAGCGGTGAGTGCGAAGGGACGGATGGTGGCGTGGGGGCAGACGAAAGCACACTGGTTGCACTGGATGCACTTCTCTGCGGTCCACTGGGGAACGGAGACGGCGATGCCGCGCTTCTCATAGGCAGCTGCGCCCAGCTCGAAGGTACCGTCTGCGTGATCGACGAAGGTGGAAACGGGCAGGGAGTCGCCGTCCATCTTGTCAACGGGATCGAGGATGTTCTTGACCATCTTGACGGTCTTGGCACGGCCGGTCTTGGTGTCGGCAACGGCAACATCTTCGGCATTTGCCCATGCTGCGGGAACCTCAACCTTGACGTAAGCGGTGGCGCCGGCGTCGATGGCTGCAAAGTTCATGTCAACAACATCCTGGCCCTTCTTCATGTAGGACTTCTCAGCTGCGTCCTTCATGTACTGGATGGCCTCTGCCTCGGGCATGACCTTTGCCAGAGAGAAGAATGCGGACTGGAGGATGGTGTTGGTACGCTTGCCCATGCCGATCTTCTTGGCAAGGTCAATAGCGTTGATCATGTAAAGCTGGATATTGTTGTTGGCGATGTAGCGCTTGGAGGCGGCATCAAGATGATGCTCCAGCTCCTCAAAGCTCCACTGGCAGTTCACGAGGAATACGCCGCCGGGCTTGACGTCACGGACGATGGGGAAGCCCTTGGTGATGTAGGAAGGAACATGGCAGGCTACGAAGTCGGCCTTGTTGATGTAGTAGGGGCTCTTGATGGCCTTGTCGCCGAAACGCAGGTGGGAAACGGTGACGCCGCCGGTCTTCTTGGAGTCATACTGGAAGTATGCCTGAACGTACTTGTCGGTGTGGTCGCCGATGATCTTGATGGAGTTCTTGTTTGCGCCGACGGTGCCGTCGCCGCCCAGACCCCAGAACTTGCACTCGATGGTGCCTTCGGGAGCGGTTGCGGGTGCGGGAACTTCCTCAAGGCTCATGAAGGTAACGTCGTCAATGATGCCGACGGTGAACTGGCGCTTCATCTCAGCCTTGCTCAGCTCGTTGTACACGGCGAAGATGGAGGCGGGAGGAGTGTCCTTGGAACCGAGACCGTAGCGGCCGCCGATAACGGTGACATCGTTCTTGCCAGCGTTGGCCAGTGCGGTGACAACGTCGAGGTAGAGAGGCTCGCCCTGTGCGCCGGGCTCCTTGGTGCGGTCGAGGACTGCGATCTTCTTTGCGGTTGCGGGGATAGCTGCGATGAGCTTTTCTGCGCAGAAGGGACGGAACAGGCGGACCTTTACAAGGCCGACCTTCTCACCCTGTGCGACCAGGTAGTCAATGACTTCCTCTGCAACGTCGCAGATGGAGTCCATGGCTACGATGACGCGCTCTGCATCGGGAGCACCGTAGTAGTTAAAGAGCTGGTAGTCGGTGCCGAGCTTGGCATTGACCTTGCCCATGTACTCTTCGACTATTGCGGGAACTGCCTCGTAGTACTTGTTGGAAGCTTCGCGGTTCTGGAAGAAGATGTCGCCGTTCTCGTGGGAGCCGCGCATGGTGGGATGATGGGGATTGAGGGCGCGGGCGCGGAATGCGGCAACAGCGTCCATATCGACCATGTCTGCCAGATCTTCATAGTCCCAAACTTCGATCTTCTGCAGCTCGTGAGAGGTGCGGAAACCGTCGAAGAAGTTGAGGAAGGGAACGCGGCCCTTGATGGCTGCAAGGTGAGCAACAGGGCTCAGGTCCATGACTTCCTGAACGTTGGTCTCAGCCAGCATGGCAAAACCGGTCTGGCGGCAAGCCATAACGTCGCTGTGGTCGCCGAAGATGCTCAGGGTGTGGCTTGCAAGTGCACGGGCGGTGACATGGAAGACACCGGGCAGAAGCTCGCCTGCGATCTTGTACATGTTGGGGACCATCAGAAGAAGACCCTGGGAAGCGGTGTAGGTGGTGGTGAGAGCACCGGCGTTGAGAGAGCCGTGAACGGAACCGGCGGCACCGGCCTCAGACTGCATCTCCTGAACCTTTACGGTAGAACCGAAAACGTTCTTTCTTCCGGCAGCGGACCACTGGTCAACATAGTCGGCCATGGGGCTGGAGGGAGTGATGGGGTAGATAGCTGCGACTTCGGTAAATGCGTAGGATACATGGGCGGCTGCGTTGTTACCGTCCATAGTTTTGAAGTGTCTCATGTCTATTTTCATCTCCATTAAAAAAATTGCATTTCTCATCCGTGCCCTGACACACGGACAAAAACAGTCTAACATTTTTCTGACAAAATGTAAACAGTTTCGGACAGGAAAAATTAGATTTTTTCATGAGGATATTAAATTTCCGCACAACAAATTTTCGGAAAAAGCGTAAAAGTGCGGTAAAACAAAAAAATACTTGTGATATTTTAAATATTGTATTATACTTATACAGTCTGCTTTGCGCCGTTTTGCGGGCAGGGCGGAAATTCTGAAAGGAGCTCGTATACTATGGTGACACTCAGAAACAACTCAGGAACCATCAGCATCACCAGCGAGGTCTTTGCAAATCTTGCGGGAGATGCGGCTACCAGCTGCTTTGGCGTGAAAGGCATGGTCACATGCAGCAAGGAAGGCGGCCCCTGGCAGCTTCTCAGAAGGGAATCCATGTCCAAGGGCGTGGTGGCTCATATGAACGATGACGACACTGTCTCTCTGGAGCTGCACATCGGTGTGGATCAGGGCGTGAACATCAGCGCCGTTTGCCGCAGCATAATAAAGGAAGTCAAGTATAAGCTGGACAAAGCCACCGGTGTTCCCGTAAAGAGCGTGGATGTATATATAGATACAATCATAGGCTGAGAGGTATTTCACTTTGAGAGAATTTATTGATGCCGCAGCGTTCAGGGATATGGTCCTGTGCGCGGAGGCGGCGCTGCATGCAAATATACAGCTTGTAAACGAGCTGAACGTGTTCCCCGTACCCGACGGCGACACCGGTACAAATATGGGGCTGACCCTCAACAATGCCGGTACCGAGCTTCGCAAAAAGAGTTTTGACCGTCTGGACAAGACGGCCGACTGTGTGGCCTCCGCCCTTCTGCGCGGCGCAAGAGGCAACTCCGGCGTTATCCTCTCCCTTTTGTTCCGTGGCATTGCAAAGAAGCTGAAGGGGCTTGAAACTGCCGATGCTCCCAAGTTTGCCGCAGCCATGGCCGAGGGTGTTGAGGCGGCCTACAAGGCAGTCATGAAGCCTGCCGAGGGTACTATCCTCACTGTTTCCCGTCTGGCCTGCGCCTCTGCTGTGGAGGCCGCCGGTGCCGGTGCAAACCTTGAAAACACCTTCCTTTGCGCCATCGAGGCGGGCAACGAGGCTTTGGAGAACACCATAAACCTCAACCCCGTGCTCAAAAAGGCCGGCGTTGTGGACGCAGGCGGCAAGGGCTATATGCTCATTATCGAGGCCATGCTGGCCTCCCTCCGGGGCGAGGCCATTGCCCCCACCGAGGAGCTGAAGATAGAAGAAAGCGCCGAGGCTGATTTTGCAGCCTTTTCCGAGGATGAGATAACCTACGCCTTTGACACGGTCTACATCATCCGCAAGAATAAGCCCGATGTGGATCTGGAGCCTTACAGGGCCTACCTCAACTCCATCGGCGACAGCCTTGTTATCGGCGAGGACGATGAGAGCTTCAAGGTACACGTGCACACCAACATCCCCGGCGATGCACTCACCGAGGGCCAGAAGTACGGCACGCTGGAGCTGGCAAAGATAGAGAATATGCGCACCCAGTACGAGGATCTCATGGCGGGCAGAAAGCCCCAGAGCGGCGACGATCTGGAGAAGATCGAGAAGGAGCTGGAGGCTCAGGCGGAGGAGGACTTCGTGGCAGAGCCTGAGAAGGAGTACGGCGTTGTCACCGTGTGCGCCGGCGAGGGCATGGCCTCCCTTTTCCGGGAGCTGGGCGCTGACGGTATCGTCACCGGCGGTCAGACCATGAACCCCTCCACCGATGATCTTCTGCACGAGATAAACCGCACCCCCGCATCCACTGTTTTTGTATTCCCCAACAACAAGAACATAATCATGGCAGCAGAGCAGTGCATACCCCTGACGGACAAGCGTGTGGTGGTCATGCCCACCAAAACCGTGCCCCAGGGCATCTCCGCCCTTTTGAACTTCAACCCCGGCGAGCAGGAAGAGCAGCTGGTGGAGGATATGAAGGCCGCCATGTCTCAGGTGCACACCGCCATGGTCACCTATGCCGCCCGCGACTCTGACTTTGATGGGCACAGCATCCACGCAGGGGAGTATCTGGCTTTGCTGGACGGGGCGCTCCTTGGCAGCTACAGCAACATAAAGACCCTCTTCAAGGAGCTCAGCTGGGCCTTTGATGAGTTTTCACCGGAGTACATCACCGTATACTACGGCGAAGAGGTCACTCAGGAGGCGGCAGACAATGCAGCCGAGACCATCGTGGGCTGCTTCCCCGATGCGGAAGTGAGCGTAGTAAACGGCGGTCAGCCTGTGTACTACTACATGATAAGCGTTGAATAAAGCATAAAGGACTTGGGAAAAATCCCAAGTCCTTTTAGATGTTTCTAAGGCTCACTTCGCCCATCTTTATCGTTTCGGGTTCACCGCTTTCGTGGCGGACCATGAGCGCGTAATTATCGTCTATGCCTTCGGCATAGGCTTTTATTTTTTCCTCCCCCCGGATAAGGAGCACCGGCCTTTTGAGATTTACGCAGCTGCGTTTGTATTCCTCAAGGCAGCAGCGATGGTCACTCTGCCAGTCTGCGTACACCCGGTCAAGCTCCTCTGTCAGTGCTTCGGCGGCTTCCTGAATGGACAATTTTTTGCCCGTGAGCGACAAAAGAGAGCCTGCAAGGGCTGAAAGCTCCCCGGTGAAGGCCTCCGGCGGGGTGTTCACGTTCAGCCCCACGCCGATAACAAGCTTTTGCTGCCCCTGATAAAATACGGACTCGCAGAGGATGCCGCAGACCTTTTTGCCCTCTACGAGAAGGTCGTTGGGCCACTTTATCCCCGTCTGCACATCTGAAAGCCTTGCTATGGCTCTTTGTACCGCCACCGCAGCGCAGGGGGTCAGGGAGAGACTTGCTTCAGGGGCGCAGTGGGGGCTGAGCAGCATGGAGAGGTAAAGCCCCCCCGGCGGGGAGACAAAGCTTCGCCCCATGCGGCCCCTGCCGCCGGTCTGGTGCAGGGCTATTAGTACGCTGCCCTCGACCGCGCCCGCTATGGCCAGTTCCTTGAGAACGCTGTTTGTGGAAGTGACTTGCTCTTTTACTATAACGGGAGCAGCCCTGCCGGGAAAATTAAGCTCCATCAGCAGCCTTCCTTTCCCAAAAGCCCCATGAAGTCTGCAAGGGCCTGCCTGCCGCCGGCCACCACCGAGGGCTTGTCCAGCGATACGGGTACAGGCGCGCCATCTATGGTGCAAACCCTGCCGCCGGCCTCCTCTACGATAAGAAGTCCGGCCGCATAATCCCAGGGGCTGAGCCGAAGCTCAAAGTAAAGCCCCGCCCTGCCTGCCGCAACAGCGCACAGATCCAGCGCTGCCGAGGCCAGCCGCCTCAGGTCGAGACAGTTATTGAAGGCGATTCGGGCCAGCCGGAAGGTCTCGTCCGTAAGCTCCGGATAATACGGAGAAGTACCAAAGCAGAAAAGAGTCTCGCTGAGGGGCTGGGTGTCGGCGTGGATGGGCTCGCCGTTCAAAAACGCGCCCTGACCCTTTATGGCCGTGAACATCTCATCGGCAAAGGGATCGTACACGCAGCCGATAAAAAGTTCGCCGCAGCTTGCGTAGGCCACGGAAATGGCGCTGTGATTATAGTGGCGGACGAAGTTCATGGTGCCGTCGATAGGGTCGATGATGAAAACGTGCTTTGCGTTGACAGCGTCCTGCGCCTCGCTCTCCTCCATGACAAAGCCAGCCTCCGGCAGAAACTCTCTCAGCCTTTTTACAACAAGCTCCTGTACCCGCCGGTCATACTCAGTCACCACATCCCGATGGCCGGTCTTGCTCTCGGCGAGAATGCCGCGGGCGTGGAGGACAAGCTCTGCGGCCTCTCTCTCAGCCGCTTCCATCACTTTTTCAAGCTTATTTAAAAATTCAGTATCCATTTTGCTGTTCCTATCACATTCAGAGATTACCGACACATTATAGCACCGTCTCTTTCCTCTGTCGATAAAAAACCGCTTGTAGCTGCGAAGATATAAAAAAACCGCCTTAGGCGGTTTCAGCTTTTCAAGTATTCATCTATGAATTGGGCGAGGTGATAACCAAAAGAATCGTATTTCTCTGCAAGAAGCTTTACCAGTATTGCTGCTTCCTCGTCTGAAGTGATCATATGGTGCTGCTCCAGCGGGCGGGTCATTGCCGCAGTGACAGACCAGCTGTGCGGTGCAGCAGGGACGGCTTCGATCATAATACCGTTGGGTAAAAGCTGCTGGATCAGGGGTTTCACTTCTGCTTTTGCTTTAAACATTTTCATTCCCCTCACAATCACTTTTTATTCTCTCGGTATGAGCCAGCCCTCTCCACAATAGTAGCAGAAGAAACTCTTCCATACTTTTGTTTTTGTAAAGGGCCCTGTATACCCGCTCAATTTCCTGCTGAAGCTCAGGGGAGCTTATTTGTGACAAATCCATTATGCGTATTCTCCTGTCCCAAGAAGCACTCATAAAAAACAGATTTACGGCAAAACTTATATTCTGCTTTCAGTTTATAAGTTGATAATTCGATTATAAATAAGATTAAATCAGAAGTCAAGTCGAAAATCAACTTGCAAGCTGTTTTGCTCTTGGCCAATTTTCCGGATAATGAACAGGCTAAGGAGGAATGAGTTGCTAATATGGAGATAGATTATTCTTTGATCGGACAACGAATATCCAAAAGAAGAAAGGAATTGGGCCTTCGTCAGGTACAGGTGTGTGAGCTTGCCGGGATAAATGACAAGTATCTTTCCAGTATTGAGCGGGCGAAATCCATCCCCTCAATAGAAGTGTTGATGAAGCTCGCTCTTGCGCTGGATACCACGCCGGATGCCTTTTTGATCGGCACAGCAAAGCACGAGGATGAAAAGTGGCAGGATGTGGCCGAATTGCTGCGCCCTATGGATAACAGGCAGCTTGAACTGGCAAAGAGCCTGCTGATATGGCTTGGTGATCAACGCATTTGAGGATGCTCCGGCCTGAGCCTGCCCGGACAGAAAAAACTCAAAGCCTGAGCTTTGAGCCAAAGAGTAATAAGTATGGTCCGGACGAAAAACAGCCGCTCTCAGTATCCACTGGGAGCGGCTGTTTTATTAATACGGAAATGATTCTGGCGTCAGTCGCCCTCTATCATGCGGTAGCCCACACCCACCTCGGTGAAGATATACCTGGGTTCGGCGGGGTTTTTCTCTATCTTGCGGCGGATGTTTGCCATGTTTACACGTAGTATCTGATTGCCGCCCTTGCTCTGGGGCCCCCACAGCTCCTTCATGATAAAATCATAGGTCAGCACCCTGCCCGCGCACTTGCCCAGCAGGGACACTATGCGAAACTCGTTCTGGGTGAGCTTGGCATTGACGCCGTTTATGAGCACCTGATGCTTGTCATAGTCTATGGTCAGCTCACCGGCGGTGAACTTCCCCGTGGCGGCGATGGAGGGGGAAGTGCTGCTGCTGCGGGTATGGCGGATGGCGACCCGGACACGGGCCAGCAGCTCCGCTGCGCCGAAGGGCTTTGTGATATAGTCGTCTGCACCCATGTCCAGCGCCCGCACCTTATCCTTTTCAAAGCTTCTGGCGGACACGACGATGATGGGCAGCTGAGTCCAGCGGCGCACAGAGGCGATTATATCCATGCCGTCCATGTCAGGCAGCCCCAGATCCAGCACCACCAGATCCGGACAGTGGGAGCTTATCATGGAGCAGGCCTCGCTGCCGGTGTGGGCGATGAGCACCTCGTAGTCATTGGAAGTCAAAATAGCGCGGATGAAGCTGGAAATGCTTTTTTCATCCTCAACAACAAGAATTCTGTCACGAATATTCATAATATGCCTCCGGTCAATATTGCCTGAACACTCAAAGTTCTTCTTTCATGCAAGGCAGTGTAAAAGTAAATTCAGCCCCGCCATCGGGCAGATTCCGGGCGCTGATGGTGCCGCCGTGGGTGTTGACAATGGTGCGGCATACGCTAAGCCCTATACCCATAAAGCGGTTATCGTCCCTGTCGCTGAGAGCGGCAAGCTGGGAAGAGCCTTCAAAAAGCACGGGCAGCAGCACAGGGTCAATCCCCGCGCCGTTGTCGGAAAAGCGTATAAGGACTGTATCACCCAGCGGCTCTACGCTGATGCTGATGGTGTCGGTGCTTTTTCCGTGGAGCACGCTGTTATCCAGCAGATTATGGAAAAGCTGCTCGATGAGCATGGCATCCATCAGGGCAAAAATCGGCTCATCCGGCACAACCACCTGTACATTTACGTTGGGATTGCGTTTTCGGAAGTTGAGCACAGCTTCGCTTATTACCTCTTCCAGCAGCTCCGGCTGCATATTTATTGCGCTTTCCTGCCCCTTGCTCATTCTGGTTATGCTCAGAAGATTTTCCACCATCCGGCACAGCCACTCCGCGTCGTTCTTTGCATCCTGCAAAAGCTCGCGGCAGTCGGCCTCGCCAAGCTGCACTCCGCCGTCCAGTATGACGCCGAGAGAGCCGCTTATGGAGGTGAGAGGCGTGCGAAGGTCGTGGGAGACTGCCCGGAGAAGATTGGCCCTTGCCTTCTCTCTTTCCGCCTCGGCCTTGAGCTTTTCGTGGGATTTGAGGCGGCTTGTCAGCGTGGAGACCGCAAAACCCACCGTCAGCATGGTCATAAAGGTGAGCGGGTAGCCATAGATGGTAAAGTCCAGCTTCATGTAGGGGTAGGTAAAGGCCCAGTTCACGGCGAAAACGCTGAGAATGGCCGCGATAAAGCCGTAGAGATAGCCCTCGGTCATCAGCGCCGTCACCAGCACAGCCAGAACAAAGATAAGAGGCACGTGGGTATCTGTGTTGGTGGCGGCCCCAATGAGAAAGCAGGTCACCGTGGCGAT
>JAFTXM010000118.1 GCA_017465025.1 Oscillospiraceae bacterium | reverse complement strand
TATTGAGCCGGGCTGCCCCATGAGAATATGCACCAGCTGCGGCGCGCGCGAGTACGCATGGTGGATGCTGCCCAAGCCCAGCGACAAGACCGAGACCGACAGCGACAAGACCGAAACCGAGGATAAGCCCAGCACCGGCGGCACTACCACCGGCGGCACAAGCACCGGAGGCACGACCACCGGAGGCACTACCACCGGCGGAACAAGCGCTGGCGGCACTACCACCGGCGGAGATGCCGGAACAGGCGGTGCAGGCGGCTCCACAGAATCCAGCGGAGAATAACAAGCCCTATACAAAGCGCCGACAGAGTATGCTGTCGGCGCTTTAGTCAAACATAGACTCAAAAACGAACAGCATTTCGGCGGCTCTGTCCGTGACCGGTCTACAGAGAAGGACAGGCTTTGCTTGACTTTTGCAAGGGGCTGTTGTAAAGTTTTCTTGTTCGTAAAAACAGGAAGGTGTATATGGGAACAACAGAACTTATACTGATCGCCCTTGGGCTTAGCATGGATGCCTGCGCAGTTTCCGTGTGCAAGGGGCTGAGCGTACATAAGCTCAAAGCCCGCCACGCTCTGCTGGCTGGTGCGTATTTCGGCCTTTTTCAGGGACTTATGCCCCTTATTGGCTATCTTTTGGGCTTTCGCTTTGAGCATTTCATCAAGGAAATAGACCATTGGATCGCCTTTGTGCTTCTGGCGGTCATCGGCATAAACATGATAAGGGAATCCTTCGGTCAGGCGGAGGAGCATAATGACGATTTCGGCTTCAAAACCATGCTTGTGCTGGCAATTGCCACCAGTATTGACGCATTGGCAGTGGGCATCAGCTTTGCCTTTTTGAGCGTGGACATTGTCTCTGCCGCTGTTTTTATCGGGGCAATAACCTTCTGCCTGTCCGCCCTTGGCACATATGTGGGCCACTTTTTCGGAGAGCGCTTCAAAAACGGGGCGGAGTTTGCAGGCGGCCTTATCCTCATAGGCATGGGCCTGAAAATATTGCTTGAGCATCTGGGAATAATAAATTTCTGAAAGACTTGGAAAATGGATAAAAAGAAGAAAATCCAAATAGTACTGGCAGGGGCGGCAGGCTTTGTGGCAATGCTGCTTTTTCTGCTGGGCTTTTCGTTCTATCAGGCCTGGTCAAATGAGAAGGCTCTTTACGAATCGACGGACAGCGCCCTTTTCGCTCAGCTTGTAGGCGAAAGTGACGAAAAGGCGGCAGAGATCAGCCGAAAGCGCATTGAGGATGCCGAAAACGCCGAGAAGCAGGCCATCGAAAGCGGCATGGCGCACAGAATAGAAAAGTATAAGGACCAGCTTTTGCTCCTTGTAAACCCTTGGAACGAAGTGCCGGAGGACTATATTGCGCTGCTTAACACCGTGGAGGACGGCTATCTTATAGACCGCCGCTGCGCCCAGGCCCTGACGGATATGATAAATGACTGCCGTGCGGCGGGAAATCTCCCCGTAATATGCTCGGCCTACCGCACCCATGAGTATCAGGAGGAACTGTACCAGAATAAGATAAAGCGCCTTGTGGCGGCAGGCACAGCCCCGTGGAATGCTCCGGAAATCGCTGCCCGCTCTGTTGCGATACCCGGCACAAGCGAGCACCAGCTGGGTCTGGCAGTGGATATAATAGACGAAAACTATGTCAATCTCGACCAGTACCAGCAGTATACCAATGTGCAGAAATGGCTCATGGCAAACTGTTCGGACTATGGCTTTATCCTCCGCTATCCCAACGGCAGCAGCGAGATAACCGGCATTATCTTTGAGCCATGGCACTATCGCTATGTGGGCGTAAGCACAGCCAAGGCCGTCGAAGCCTCCGGCCTGACCTTTGAAGAATATCTCAAGACACTTGAATAACAAAAAAGCAGCCGCAAGGCTGCTTTTTTTAGTTAATATATAAGCTTAGTTTCTCATTGAGCTTTTTGTATATCCGCTGAACAAACCAGGGCTCGGTGGAGGCTTTCAGGGCATCTTCCAGCGTAAACCACGAAACTCCGCTGTTTTCGTCCTCGCAGATGTGAAGATTTTCCCTTTCATCCGCCATGAGAAGATAGGTCACATTCATGTGCAGATGGCTGGATACGTATTCGCACCGTTTTTCATGCCCGTCCACGGTCAGTATCTCAAGGGAGTAGATGTCCTCGCTGACGGGCTTTACATTGTGAACGCCCGTCTCCTCCTGTACTTCCCGTATAGCCAGAGCCAGCATATCCCGCTCTCCGTCAGCGTGTCCGCCTGTCCATGACCAGGAGTCATAGATTTTGTGGTAAACCATGAGAACCTTCGTGGCATCCCGGTTTATCACCCAGGCTGAGGCTGTCATGTGGGCGGTGGCATTGCTGCGCTCAAAGGCATCCTCATTTTCCCGGAGGAACTTCAAAATAAGCTCTTTATCCCGCCGCTCCTGTTCGTTGAAGGGGCGGTATTTTTCTATGGCCGTGTAAATCATTCCGCTACCTGATAAAGCTCTTTTTTAAGATGCAGGAAGGTGGGCAGCTGGGCGCGCACCTGAGCTATCCTTTCAAGGTCAACATCGGCGTAGATTATCTGCTCCTTCTCATCGCAGGCGGCGAGCTTTGTGCCGTAGGGGTCGATTATCATGGAGTGCCCCCAGCACTCATAGTCAAAGCCCTCGTATCTGGCGGCGGCAGCGGCCACGAAGAAGCACTCATTGTCCACAGCCCGGCAGCGAAGCTGCAAATCCCAGTGGGCAGGGCCGGTGGTCATGTTGAACTGAGCGGGCAGGAAAATTATCTGCGCGCCCCGCTTTGCCATCGCCCTGAAAAGCTCCGGAAAGCGTACATCAAAGCAGATCGCAAGCCCCATCTTACCGTATTCCGTATCAAATACGGTGATATCCTCGCCGGGGCTGAAGGTGTCCGACTCCTTAAAGCGCATACCGGGCAGGTCAACGTCGAAAAGATGCACCTTTCTGTGCCGGGCAATCTGCTGACCCTTGCGGTCAAACACAAAGGAAGTATTGTAAATCTTATCGCCCTCCACCTCCGGGATGGAGCCGCCTATAAGGATAACATTGTTCTCCCTTGCCCAGCGGGACATGGCAGCCACGCTCTTTTCATGGCCAAGGGCAGCGATTTTTCTGAAATAGCCGCTGGAATAGGGGCAGTTGAACATTTCCGGCAGAGCCACCATGTTCGCACCGTTTCCGGCGGCCTCTTTAACCATTCTCTCGGCTTTGGCGAGAGTCACGTCCTGATCAAGCTCAGTTTTCAACTGGCATACGGCAACTTTCAAAGACATTCAAGATACCTCCCAATGTCAAATTCTCGTGTAAGCTCGTCTTTTCTCAGATACAGGGGATGATGGGGGTGGCCTTTTTTGGAGCATTTGCCCGCGCAGAGCCACTGACCGCCGTAACATTCGCCGAGCGCCACCATATCCCTGAGACAGGCGGAAAGATAGTCCCGCTTTTCAACTATCGTTCCCCATGCGGCCCAGATGGCGGGGGCATAGCCCTTTTGAGAGACGGAACGCAAAATATACTCAAAGGCGGCCATGTTCTCCCTGTGCAGCCTTTCATTGAGTGATGCGTCCATATCGTCCGGCCTTGTGGCCCGCTGGGCGTAAACATTGAACATTATCCAGCTGTCGTAGCCGTTGCCCTGCGCAATGCGGGCAACGGATTTGAGGGTGTTGTCAAGGTCATCGGGAGCGGCAGTGGATGGATTTATGCCGATGCAGATAAGGGGGTTATCGCCCCGGGTACCCAAAATATAACGGTATTCGGTGTAAAAATCCGGTATGTACAGCCATTTTCCGCTGTCATATTCTCCGCTCAGACCGGAGCGGCTCATAGCTTCCTCAAAGCTGAGTATGTCCACAGCTTGGGACTGGCAGGCAGGAATATGCATGGCTTATACAAGAAGGCTGGCGATCAGCGGCAGCACCAGCATGGAGAGGGTGGTGGAGGCCAGAACGCCCTTGGAGGAAAGTTCCGCATTGTGGCCGTACTGCAGGGCCAGCACAGTGCAGATTATGCCGCTGGGGCAGCCCGCGATGATGACACAGGTGGCCAGAAGCACAGCGTCCGTTGTGATAAAGCCCAGCAAAAACCAAGCCAGCAGGGGAGCGGCGACCAGCCTGAAAAAGCAAACAAGGTATACCCGCTTTTCCCTGAAAGCGTCCAGAAGGTTTACACGGCCAAGAGTAGCGCCGATGACCAGCATGGAAAGGGGCATGGTGGCGGGGGCCATGGTAGTGGTCAGCTTCACCACAACGCCGGGTACAGGGATGCGGAAGAAGAAAATCACAAGGGAGATCAGCGTGGCGATAAGGGGGATGGACATCATGTCCTTTATCCGCACCCTTCCACCGTCCTCACCCTTGGAGGACTTGAGCCGCCACACGCCGTAGGAATAGAGAATGACATTGAAAGGAATGCAGCTCAGAGCAAGGTAGAGAACGGCGGTTGCGCCGAAAAGCTCCTGCACTATGGGCAGACCCACGAACATGGTGTTAGGCACACTCATAAGAAGCTCGGTAATGGCGGCATCGTCCTTTATCCGAAGTATCCGTACCATCACCGCGCCCACAATATAGCAAACAACGATGGCCAGAGAGGTCAGCAGCATCACATGCCACAGCTGGGATGCGGACATTTCGGGCTGGTCGCCGATGACGGAATTCAAAACGGAGGCAGTGAGAAATACGTTGAGAACAAGCTTGTTTGCGCCCTTGGTGAACTCACCGGTGAGCACATTTTTCCTTGCGCCCACGTAGCCGATGGTCATCAGCACAACGAAAACAACCATTGTATTGATAAGCTGAGAGTAGTCCATGATATAGACCCCTCCTTTTTATATGTGGAGAATTAATTTTGCAACGTAGATATAGATAAGCAGGGATACAGCGTCAGTGACGGTGGATATAAGGGGGTTTGCCATAACGGCAGGGTCAACGCCTATCTTTTCTGCCAGAATGGGCAGTGTGCTGCCCACCACCTTGGCAAACATAACGATGAACAGAATGGATAGAGAAACAGTGGCAGCCACGGCGACGGTAATAACGTCATTGTGCAGCACCATACCGTCCACCAGCAGCATTTTCACAAAATTGACCACTGCAAGGCTCAGACCGCAAAGGAAAGATACCCGCCACTCCTTCCACATGACGCGGAAGGCATCCTTAGGCTCGGTATCGCCAAGGGAGAGGCTGCGTATAACGGCGGTGGAGGCCTGTGCGCCGGAGTTACCGCCCGTGCCCATCAGCATGGGGATGAAGGCCACAAGTCCGGCCTGAACCGCCAGCATATCCTCAAAGGAGGTGAGTATCATGCTGGTAAAGGTGGCAGAGAGCATCAGGAACATAAGCCAGGGGATGCGGTTTTTCCACATCTCAAAGGTACTTGTGCGGGAATAGGGCTTGTCGGAGGGGAGAATACCGGCCATGATTTCAAAGTCCTCAGTGGTCTCCTGCTCCATAACGTCCAGTACGTCGTCAACGGTGACGATGCCCACAAGCCGCCCTTCCTTGTCCACAACCGGCATAGCCATAAGGTCGTAGTCGGAGAACTTTTCGGAAACGCTCTCCTGGTCGTCGGTGGTGGAGGCGAAGATCACGTTTCTGTCCATGAGGTCCTCGATGATAACGTCATCGTCGGCCAGAAGCAGATCCTTCACCGTCACAATGCCCTCCAGCTTCCTGTCGGCGGAGATGACAAAGCAGACATAAATCGTCTCCTTGTCCTCACCGATGCGCCGTATGCGGGCAAAGGACTCTTTCACGCTCATGTACTTTTTCAGATCCACAAACTCCGAGGTCATTATGCTGCCTGCGGAGTTTTCCGGGTATCTGAGGTACTGGTTTATAAGGTTTCGCGTCTCAGCGGTGGCGGTGCGCATCACGCGGCGCACCACATTGGCGGGCAGCTCCTCCATCATGTCAACCGCGTCGTCCACGTACAGCTCTTCAATGATGGCGCCCAGCTCCGAGTCGGTGATGGAGTTTATGATCTGCTCCTGCTCCGGCGCCTCAAAGTTTGCGAAAACCTCGGCGGCGGTCTCCTTGGAAAGAAGCCTGAACACCATGGGCATCCGGTTGTCGCCGATCTCCGTCAGGAATTCCGCCACATCAAATTCGTTCATTTCCTCCATGCGCCGTTTAAGCTGCTTCATATCTCTTTTGTCCAGCAGCTCAGTCAGCTCGTCGGAGCGTTTTTCAACCAAAAGGTCAAAGTCCATAGCTTCCATATTTTCGATTTCAGCCATGCTACAAACCTCCTTTCAGCGTTCAGGGTTTAAAAAAGAATTACAGACCCAGATACTCGCTCTGTTCGGCGCTGAGAGTATCAATACCTACGCCCATGGCCTCAAGCTTTATTCTGGCCACGCGCTGGTCTATCTCACGGGGAACGGCGATAACGTGGTTTTCAAGCTCTCCCTTGTGGGCTGCCAGATACTCGGCGGAGAGCGCCTGAATGGCAAAGCTCATGTCCATTATCTCGGCGGGGTG
Organism: Oscillospiraceae bacterium; assembly: GCA_017465025.1. Lineage (GTDB taxonomy): Bacteria > Bacillota > Clostridia > Oscillospirales > Oscillospiraceae > Limivicinus. Next base: position 4,440 of record JAFTXM010000118.1, on the reverse strand, counting down.
ACCGTCAGCTGCGGCAAGATTGACAAGCCTGCCCTGAGCAATGACGAAAAGGGTCTTGCCGGAGGGGAGCACGTAGGCCTGGATATTGTGCCTTGCCTCGTAAGAGTCAAGGGCATAGTCCTTCAGGCCCGCAATGTCCACTTCCACATCGAAGTGGCCTGCATTGGAGAGGATAGCCCCGTCCTTCATGCTCTCATAGTGCTCCTTGCGGATAACGCCGCTGCATCCTGTGACAGTTACGAAGATATCGCCATGCTTTGCAGCCTCGTCCATGGGCATGACCTCATAGCCGTCCATGTATGCCTCAAGAGCGCGGATGGGATCGGTCTCCGTGACGATGACCCTTGCGCCCATGCCCTGCGCCCTCATGGAAACGCCCTTGCCGCACCAGCCGTAGCCGGATACCACTACCTGCTTGCCTGCAACAATAAGGTTTGTTGTGCGCATGATGCCGTCCCAGACGGACTGTCCTGTGCCGTAGCGGTTATCGAACATGTGCTTGCAGTCGGCCTCATTGACCATGACCATGGGGAATGAAAGCTCGCCCTTACGGTCCATGGCGCGAAGGCGGTGTATGCCGGTTGTGGTCTCCTCGCAGCCGCCGATGATATTGGGGATAAGGTGGCGGTATTTTTCATGGATGAGCTTTACAAGGTCGCCGCCGTCGTCAATGATGATATTGGGCTCAGCCTCCAGCACCCGGCAGAGGTTGTCCTCATACTCCTCCATGGAGCAGTCATAGCGGGCAAAAACCTCCATGCCACCGGCGGCCAGCGCCGCCGCCACATCGTCCTGGGTGGAGAGAGGATTGGAGCCGGTAACGTACATTTCGGCGCCGCCCAGCTCCATCACCCGGCAGAGATAAGCGGTTTTGGCCTCAAGATGCACGCTCAGAGCAACCTTCATCCCTTCAAAGGGACGGCTGAGCTTGAATTCTTCAGCAATACGGCAAAGAACGGGCATCCTCCGTTCCACCCATTTTATTTTCATCTCACCGGAAGGGGCAAGGGAAATATCTTTTATCAGGCTCATGGAAATAAACCTCCACTGTATATTTTCAGACAAAATATTTTACCACAGCAAAATTTCAAAGGCAAGGATTTACCAAAGAAAAAGCCCCCGGTAAAGAGCTTCGACAAATAAACGGCATTGCATAAAAGGTATTTGTGCACAAGCCTTTTCCCAACAATTCCCCCGCGAAACAAATATAATAATACAGCGCCTTATGACAGGCTTCGGAGAATTACATAACTATAATAATTATAAACTTATGTAAACTTTGGAGGGCGCATGATGGAGCTTGGAGGACGTGGGAAACTGAAAATACCTGTAAGGGTGAGAGCGGGGGATATAGACCCCCGATTTTATATCGCGCTGAGAGGTGTTATATACATGGGGATGGGTATGCTCATGAGCTGTCCGAGGGTGCTGCAAAACGGCGCGCCCTTCGGAATGGCGATGGTGGCCTGTTCGGGCGCCGGGATATCCGGTGTATGCGCGCTTGTGGGCGCGTCTCTTGGCTATCTTCTCAGCGGAGGGCTGGGCTGGGGCATCCGCTATATCGCCGCCTGTGTGCTTGTTTATACCATTGCCTTTGTCTTTCAGGAGCTGTCCTTATATAAGCGGGAGTATTTCATGCCCGCCGCCTCCGGCATAGTGATGGCGCTGACCGGGCTTTTGAGCAACAGCTCATCTTCCAATGGGGCGCTGCCTCTCTATGCTGAAATATTTCTTGAGACCAGTCTGGCCTTCGGCAGCGCCTATTTCTTCCGGGAAGCTCTCAGCGGAGAGATACATACCACGGAGGCCGCGGAGCTGAAGCACAGCGTGTCCATCATGATAATGGCGGCCTGCGCCCTGATGGCCTTTGCAAGGGTGGAGCTTTTTGCCCTTTTGTCGGTGGGGCGCTTTATGTCGCTGGTGCTGCTTATGAGTTCTGCCATGAAGGGCGGGATGTTCACCGGCGCGGCGGTGGGTACGGTGCTGGGGCTGGCGATGGATATATGCCGCACAGGGCGGCCCTTCTATGCAATGGCCTATGCCCTTTCCGGGCTGCTCTCCGGAGTTTTCGGCAAGCACGGCAGAGTGATTTTTTCTCTGGCCTTTCTCCTTGCCGGGGCGCTTGCAGTGGTCAGCGGCTGGGATGAGGAGCTTTATCTTTCTGCCCTGCTTGAATATTTCTGCGCCTGCTGTGTGTTTTTGCTTTTGCCCGGCTCTCTTTTGAATTACATGGGTCTGCTGCTGGAGCTTGCGGAGCGGGGCAGCGGGGAGACAGGGCTGCGCCGCTTTGTAGCCGAGCGGGTGAAAAACCTCAGCCTTGCCTACGGCGAGCTTTACGAAACCGTGCGTAAGAATGTGGAACAGCCCTATAACGATGAAAATATTGCACGGGTCTTTGACCGGGCGGCGGATGAGGTCTGCGTCCGGTGCAGGTATAAAAACCGCTGCTGGAACAACGAGTATATGGACACCCTTTCCGCCATGAACGATGCCACCCACGCCATGAGCGAGCACGGAAGCCTCAATGCCAACGACCTGCCCGGCTTTTTCCGGGAACGCTGCACTTCGCTGAACGCTTTTGTGGCTGCTGTCAATGCCCAGCTCCGCGCCCTGGCCTACCGCCGCAGGCTCCGGGAGCATCTCAAGGAAAACCGCAGCATTGCATGGGCGCAGCTGGGGGATATATCTCAGGTGCTCTCCACGGTGGCGGACGAGCTGGGCAGTAAAAACGGCTCTGACCCCATGGCGGAAAAGCGTCTCACCAAGTATCTCAGGACTCTGGATATCGACGCGGATACCGCCGTCTACCGGGATGGCAGCGGCAGGATGAGGGTGGTCATAGAAAGCGGCAGACTCACACCCCTGACACGCATGGAGGATTATCTGGACAAGCTTTCAAATGTTGTGGGCGTGCGCCTTTGTCAGCCGCTGGAATCGGAGGAAAACGGCTGTCGGCTCACCCTGCTGGAGGCCGAGCCCCTGGCAGTGTCCGTGGGCATAGCCGCCATGAAAAAGCGGGGCGAGAAGGTCAGCGGCGATAAGGGTACATATTTCAAAACCGACTCGGGTATTTTGTGCGTCATCCTCTCCGACGGCATGGGCACAGGCAGCGATGCCGCCCGCGACAGCGACCAGGCCGTCAGCATCCTTGAAAAATTCCTCCGCTCCGGCATAGACCCGGCTATCTCCATGAAGATTTTAAACTCCGTCATGCTTTTGAAAAGCGCAGAGAGCTGGGGCTACGCCACGGTGGATCTTATGTGCGTAAATCTTTTTACCGGCGATACCTGCTTTTATAAATACGGCGCTGCACCCTCTTATGTCCATAACGGCAAAACCATAAAGCGCATCAAGGGCGAAAGTCTTGCGGCCGGGCTGGGGCTGGGCGAGGGCATGGCGCCCGACCTTGTGCACATGCGTCTCAAACCCGGCTGCACCGCCATAATCGCCTCTGACGGGGTCATAGCCGATGCGGAGGACGAGTGGATAAAGGCTCTTCTGAACAAGGGCTTTGAGGACATGAAGGCCCTGGCCCGCTCCACGCTGAAGGAGGCGGAAAAAATGTACGGGGCCAATGACGACATGACGGTGCTCACCGTCAGAGTGGAGGAAAGACCATGATCGAGCGCTTAAGACAGGGCCTTTGGAGCCTTGGGCAAAGGCTCACCGCCATAAAATGCGGCGGCAGGAAGAAAAGTGCAATCGTCCCCATCAAGGGCAATGTGCAGAATATAATCGTTGTGAAGCCCTCAAACAAGATGTTCTCACAGGCGGTTTTTGTGCTCAGCGATGAATACCTGCGCCAGAGCCGACTTTCCTCTCAGGAGCTTTTGCGGCAGGCAAGGGAGGCGGCAGGGGAGTACAGCGGCCTTATCTCCTTCCCATCCCGACCCGGTACAGGGCTGAAAACCGTCCTTGTTTGTCTTGCAGCTGCGTCTTTTCTTTTTGCGGCATACTATTTTATTTTTATGTAGTTTTTAATACTATTCTTATTCCTTTCCCTTATCCTTGGGGCATAACACAGGAAAGGACAATGAAAATGAAAAATAAGTTTGACGCTCTGAAGCTCGCCCTTGAATATGTGGGCCTTGAGGAAAAGGATATCTGCAATATGTCTCTTTGCAGGGAAGGTAATTTTGTGATTGTCAGCTTCCGCAGCCTCTGGCTTGCCTATGAGCTGTATGTGGACTGCGAAAATGGCGCTGTGCCGGGAATAGATATCCGCCCCTGCCCCTGTGACTGGGACACAGTGACGGAAAAAACCGGTTTTGCTGCCTGATATGCGCCGTATTTGTGCTTTAAGGCAGTTTGGCGCAATGGCCCTGTATTGACTTTGCTCCCCGATTTGATATACTACAGCGGTATGCTTTTAAAGATTACTGAAGGAGGAGCACCATGGCATCCAAAGTTGACTTTGCCAATTTCCGCGCCACTTTCACC
>JAFTXM010000117.1 GCA_017465025.1 Oscillospiraceae bacterium | reverse complement strand
GCAAGAGAGGAAAACTTCGGCTCCTGCGGCAGTGTTATAGATCTTTTTTCCGAACGCTATGGGCACAAGCCGGCGGTTTTTGCCGGGGTCTGCGCCGATGAAAGCGCAGAGCTTCTGAAAAGCTTTTTCAAAAACAAAAGATAAAAAAACCCGGCAGACAAAAGTCTGCCGGTTTTTTATCAATTACTCTTTTACGCTGCCGTCAGCATTGAACAGAGGCAGGTTTGCCAGGGTAATAACATCGTCTCTGCCCTGAGCATCGCCCTCGGCCAGAACTGCCATCTTGCCTGCCAGAATACCGCCTGCCTTGGTGACAAGGATCTTCAGTGCACGCATGGACTCGCCGGTGGAGACAACATCATCAACCAGCAGAATACGCTTGCCCTTGAGCATTGCAGCATCGTTGCCGTCCAGAATGAGGGTCTGGATATCCTCGGTGGTGATGGACTTTACCTGCACTTCAAACTCGTTGGTCATATAGGCCTTGGACTGCTTGCGGGCAAGGAAGTATCTGTTTGCACCGCTCTGGCGTGCCATTTCGTAAAGCAGAGGGATAGCCTTTGCCTCGGGAGCGATTATGTAGTCATACTCGGGAGCCAGCTTGAGAAGCTCGGCTGCACAGTGAACGGTCAGTTCCACATCGCCGAACATGACAAAAGCGCCAATGCAAAGATCCTCATTGACCTTGCACAGAGGTAGCTCACGCTTCAATCCGGCTATGTCTATCTCATAAGTCATTTTCAATATTCCTCCTGGAATTTATGTACAAAAATTGTCCTATTTATTTTACATGAAATTGCTGAAAAATCAAGAGCAAAAACAAAGAACCATGGCCCGAAAGCCATGGTTCCTCGTTTTTTGGGAGAAAAGAGAGGTATAGGAGTAGATTAGTAGCAAATTAATACTGCATCACTGGCCCGCAGGGGGATTGAACTTGGCGGGGCTGTCAGACACAGAATCGGGCTTAGCCTCGTCAAAGGTGATGCTCATTTTCATCTCTTCACCTGCGCGGTAAAGAGTGATCTCGGTGGTCTCACCGGCGGAGAACTGCTTTATGGCCTGCTTAAGATCGCTCATGCCCTCAATTTTGTTCTCGCCCAGAGCGGTGATGATATCGCCGGCTCTCAGACCTGCTGTCTCTGCACAGCTGCCGCTGTCAACGGAGTAGACATAGGCGCCCAGAGGCATACCGTAATACTGGCTGTACATGGAGTTGTATCTCTCATCCAGCCTTATACCCATATAGGCTTTGCCGGTGACATAGCCCTTGGTGATAAGATCGTTTGCAATGGAAGCGGCATCATTGATGGGTATTGCAAAACCCAGACCCTCAACGCCGGTGTCGCTGTATTTTGCGGTTACCACACCAACAACCTGACCCAGTGCGTTATATACAGGGCCGCCGGAGTTACCAGAGTTAACTGCCGCATCGATCTGGAACATATTGATGGAATCGCTGTTTTCGTCAGTGGTGATAAGTCTGTCAAGAGCGCTGACATAGCCGGTGGTCATGGAAAACTCCAGCTCGCCCAGAGGATTGCCCACAGCGTACACTCTGTCGCCTACCAGAAGATCATCACTGTCGCCGAAGCTTGCAGCGCTCAGGTTGCTGGCATCAATCTTCAAAACAGCAATGTCGTTGCTCTGCTCGGAGCCCACCACGCTGGCATCATATCTGGTGCCGTCGTGGAGAATTACTTCCAGAGTTGCATTGCCCTGAATAGCGTATTCAACCACATGGTAGTTAGTGAGAATATAACCGTTTTCACTGATTATGAAACCGGAGCCGCTGACAGCAGAGGAGCTCTGCATGCCAAAGAAATTGGTGTAAGTTACCTCAGAGCTGATACCCACAACCTGCTGGCAGGCCATGTCATAAATATCAGATGCGATGATGCCGTTTTCGGAAACATACTGAATATTGGGTGTGCTCTCAGTTGCATCTTCAATAATATGAAGCTCCTGAGCATCCTCAAGGCCTCTCTCCAGAGCATCCAGTCTGTCGCTGATGCGGTAATGCATCAGACCTGCGCCTGCAACACCGCCAAGGATAGCGCATACAAGGCAGAGGCTCAGGGCCTTTACAAAGCCGCCCTTTTTTCTGGGGGGCTTTGGTTCCTTGACTGGCTTCTCGGGGGGAGTGTAATATCTGGGAGGCACTGTGTTCTCATCGTAGGGAACATAGTGGGCATCGGAGTAAATTTTCTGGGTGTAACCGTTTTTATAATGATACTCGCCGTTCACACGGTCGGTCTCTCCAACGAAGCCGCTGGGGCTTTCGTCGGAAGTATTGGGTGTTGAATTGTTGAAATCCTGATCCATAAACTCAGACCTCGTTTTTTATCATTTTGTCCTTGTATGGGCATAATATACCCTGTAATTATGTCCTTGTAATGAACAAAGGCACAAGAATTTATAAACAAACGGGGAAAAATTTATGAAGTAAAAGGCAAAACGGTTAAATCGTTTTGCCTTTTGTGTTAGTTATAGCTTACTCCGTAATCGGCAGTTGTCACTTCTACAGTTTCGATTACAGGCCTCTCAAGACCATATTTTTCCGAATAATAG
>JAFTXM010000116.1 GCA_017465025.1 Oscillospiraceae bacterium | reverse complement strand
GGCAATCCCGTAAAGCTGATAGACGATATAGTTAACTACTCCTACATCAATACCGGCATTGTTCCCACAATAGAGGACAGACTTGTCACCTTTTCCACCTGCTACATGGAGGACTCCCACCGCTTTGTCATTATCGGCGTACTGAGAGATTTGTACAGGGAATAAAAACACAGCCTGAGAATATAAACTCAGGCTGTGTTTTTATCTTGAATTCAGCAATTTACTCTCCGAATACCCACAGGTGGGTCACACCGTTTCTTATTTCCTCGTGTACACAAAGCCGCAGCTGACACAGCGGCTGGATATGAGTGAGGTTGCCACCCAGTTGTGCTCATGCTGGCACAGTCCTGAGCCGTGGGCCTGCCCGTTGCAGACAAACTGCTGACAGTTGCTGCACCTGTCGTGCCCTTGCTGACTCATACAGTGCCCCGCTGTCTGACATTCGGCAATGCCGTGTCCTGTCGGGTCAAAGCCCTCGTCACAGCTATAGTGTCCGCAGGAAAGATAGTGGAAACTGCCGCTTTGCACCTTGCCGCAGCTATCGCACACATACTCCACGCAAAGCCCGCCGCTTTCATCCCTGCGGCAAAGCACATCTGCGCTCAGAAGCTTTTCGCCAAGCCGGTTTGAAAAGCTCACAACGGCGCGCCCCTCAGACAGTGGCAGCAGCTGTAGGCTGGATACAGAGCAGACCCTTGCGGGATTGATTATCTCCGAGCTGACACCATCGGCAAAATCCGAATAAAATCTCACCGGCTCAAGGCTGCCGTCTTCACCCATGAGAAACTGGCAGCGAAGCTCCAGAACGCTGTTCCAGTCCGGCTTTTCAAAGGGATAGACCGCAGCGAAAGCCCCGATGCAGCGCTCCCGCAGCTCGCCCCATATGACCTCATCGCCAACAAAGACCTCCGTCCCGTAGGGACTCAGCCGCAACGTCACACTCTCAGCGCCAAGCCCAGTGGACTTCGGGCTGTCGCTGCGCTTTTCCATATCGAGAACTGAGTGAAAGCTCTTGGTGCAGCGGCCCTCTTCGTCAAAGTCCGCGCCGCCGAGACTGCCGCCGCCGGCAAAGCTGATGCTGCGCCACTCGTCAAGGCGGCTGAAAAAGCCTTTCAGGGTAAGCCGCGCCGCCGGAAACTCAAGGCGAAGGTCATCGCCCTCCCGGAAAGCCCCGGTCAGGGCGGAGAGGGGGAAGGCCGCTTCATAGTCAAGAGCATTGTCGGCCTCAATGAATATCACCTGACCTGCGCTGGGCTTGGCGAGGCTGTACCCTGCCAGCGCTCCGGGGGAGAAAGAGAGGAAAACAGCCAGAATAAGCGTAAGAACAAGTGCCTTTTTCAAATCTCTTCCTCCTTTCTCAGCGGTTTATTATCTCACATTACGATATCTTTGATGAACCTGGGGCGCACAATAGGCTCGGCGCTGAACTTAAAGCAGTCCATCAGCGTCCTTGCGGCCTTTTCTGCCGCCTCGTCACTGGCGGCGTGAATTTGTGCAAGGCTCTCACCACGCTTTACAAATTCGCCCACCTTCTTTTTCAAAACCACGCCCACGGAAAGGTCAATGCTGCTCTCCTTGGTCACTCTGCCGCCGCCCAGCTGCATGGACACAAGCCCCACGCTCTCGGCGGCAATGGCGCTCACATAGCCGTCACTTTCGGCCAAAAGCTCTTTCACCACGGGGGCTGCGGGCAGGCGGGAAGTGTCGTACACATCGCATCTGCTGCCGCCCTGACCTTCTATCATGTCCGCAAGCTTTTCAAGGGCCTTGCCGCTGGCAATGGCCTCGCGGAGCATTTCAGCCGCAGTATCATTGTCGGGGGCAAAGCCGCCCACCGTCAGCATGCAGCTGCCAAGGGCGATGCACAGCTCCAGAAGGTCGCCTTCGGCCTCGCCGCGAAGTACGGAAATGGCCTCTTTCACCTCAAGGGCGTTGCCTATGGCCCAGCCGAGGGGCTGATCCATATCGGTGATGACTGCGGCGCATTTTCTGCCCGCGCCCTTGCCTATCTTCGTCATGGTCTCAGCCAGCACTCTGGCCTCGTCCTCGGTCTTCATGAATGCGCCGTCGCCGCATTTTACGTCCAGCACGATAACATCCGCGCCCGCCGCCAGCTTCTTGGACATGATGGAGCTTGCCATCAGAGGGATGCTGGGCACAGTGGCGGTCACGTCGCGAAGGGCGTAAATTTTCTTGTCGGCGGGTACAAGCTCGGCGGTCTGCCCGATAATGGCGATGCCCAGCTCGTTTACGTTTTTGAAAAACTGCTCGTCGGAAACTTCCGTGGAGAAGCCGGGGAAGCTTTCCAGCTTGTCTATAGTGCCGCCGGTGTGACCAAGGCCGCGCCCGGACATCTTGGCGATCTTCACCCCGCAGGCCGCCACCATGGGGCAGAGCACAAGACTTGTCTTGTCGCCCACGCCGCCGGTGGAGTGCTTGTCCGCCTTCAGCCCCTTAATGGCGCTCAAATCCAGAGTATCGCCGGAATTGACCATGGAGAGGGTCAGGTTCAGCGTCTCCTCCTCGTCCATGCCCCTGAGCAGTATGGCCATACACATGGCAGACATCTGATAATCGGGGATAGAGCCTGCGGTGTAGCCCTGGATCATGTAATCTATCTCAGCGGCGTTGAGTTTGCCGCCGTCGCGCTTTTTGCCGATAAGCTCAGTCATCTGCATATGTAATACCTCCGGGAATTTCTTTATCAAAAACCTACATATAATTATAATACAAGCCTGACCCCATTTTCAATAGCGAAACAGCATATAAAGCCGCCCTTCTATTTCCCGCAGTACCGCCCCACGACCACAGCAGTTTTCACTTGCGGGCAGGGCGATGATATAGCCGCCTCCATCCCGGCAGATAAGGCTGCCGTCAGAGTACCTGTGCCAGTATACCGCCTTTTCGCAGGGCTTTCTGGCATCTTCGCTGCGGGGCTTTTCCTGCGCCATGCCCGCTTTTGCTGCAAACTCTATCCTTTCGGGAAAGCCCTTCATCTGGGCGCGGCTGAGCCTGCGCCTCAGATAAAGCCCGCCAGACCCCGGCTGCATCACGCCCAGATAGCCCTCTCTCCCACCGCCGTATACGGACAGGCGCACAAGCCCCGAAGCCCCGCCGCACTTTGCCTCAAACACGGTGAAAAGCCCCTCCTGATATACCTTCACGCTCCCGGCCCTTTTTCCTGCCTCCATGATAGGATACTCCATCCCTGCCACTCCCCAATAAAAAAAGCTTCCGCTCAAGAATATGAGCGGAAGCCGGAAAATATAATCAACTTAAACCGAAGCTGACAGCCAGTGCGTTGTCCACGGCGGTCATTGTGCCCTCGTCAAGTCTGCCCATGCGCTCGCGCAGCCGGGATTTATCCAGAGTACGTATCTGCTCCAGCAGTATCACACTGTCCCTGTTCAGTCCGACGCTTTGGGCTGTAAGCTCGATATGGGTGGGCAGACGTGCTTTTCCTGTCTGGCTGGTGATGGCGGCGGCAATGACGGTGGGGCTGTGCTTGTTGCCGGTGTTGTTCTGGATGATAAGGACCGGGCGCATGCCGCCCTGCTCACTGCCCACGACCGGGCTCAGGTCGGCATAGTAGATATCTCCTCGTTTGACCATGTGTTTCACACTCCGTGAGAATAGTAGCCCATTACATATTATGTAACAGCACTATAATTTTCCCACGCATATGCAAAAAATATACCGCCTCTCAGGTGAAAAATCCCCCATCCACCTGCAATACCTGACCGGTGGTGTATGTGGCCTCTGCCATGTGTATGATGGCCTTTGCTATCTCCTCGCTGCGGCCCAGTCTGCCCATGGGTATGGCGTCCCGGGCAAGCTCGTCCAGCGTCTCCTGACCTAAAACCTGTACCATGTCCGTGTCTATCACGCCGGGGGCCACGCAGTTTACACGGATGCCGGAGGGTGCAAGCTCAGCGGCGAGAGAGCGGGTGAGCCCGATGATGGCGTGCTTTGTGGAAGAGTAGGCCACTTCGCAGGAAGCGCCGTGACTGCCCCAGATGGAGCTTACATTCACTATGGCCCCATCGTGCTCGTGGAGCATATGGGGCAGCACTGCCTGAATGGTGTTGAAGCAGCCGCCAAGGTTTACGTCAAAAAGCCTTTTCCATGTCTCCGGCGCAATGTCCTGAAACTGCTGCTGCTTTGCAATGCCCGCGTTATTCACAAGCAGCGTCACATAGCCAAGCCGCCTTTCGACCTGGCGCACCATTTCGTTCACGGCGGCAGCATCGGATACATCCGCCTGCCAGCTCATCACCTCGCAGCCTTCAAAGCGCAAAAGCGCCTCCAGCTCCTCGGCCTTGTCTTTTCTTTCAATGTAGTTTATGCATACCGCGTAGCCGCTCTCTGCCAGCAGTGCGGCAGTGGCGGCGCCTATGCCGCGGGAAGAACCTGTCACAAGGGCAACCTTTTTCATTTTCCACCCTCCATCTTCTCAATGTGCGCCGCAATGAGGCCGCGGCTGTGCTCGGCAAGCTCATTGCTGCTCATTTCCTTGACCTTCTCTGCGCTGACAGTGTCCAGTATGTCCAGCCGGAGCTTGCTTGCATGGAGCCTGAATATGTTCTTTTTCACGCTGTCCGTACCCAGTGAGCAGGCCACCACCACGGGCGCGCCCGCTTTCTGGGCGATCTTGAAAGAGCCCGCGTGGAAGGGGAGCAGCTTACCGTCCCGGCTTCTTGTGCCCTCAGGGTAGATGCACATGGAGCATATGTCCTTTTTCAGATAGTTTGCGGCGGTGAGTATGGTTTTCAGGGCGTTTCTGTCGTTCTCCCTGTCAATGGCCAGAAAGCCCGCGCCATAAGCCATTTTGCCCAAAACGGGCAGAGCCATGTTGGAGGGCTTGGAGATAAAGGCCACATCGTATTTTTTAAGCGCGTGAGCCAGTACCATGGGGTCGGCGGCGGAGCGGTGGTTGCACACAAGCAGAAATCTCTCCCCCTCCGGCAGCTTCTCCACACCGCTTATCTCCGCTCTCAGCCCGCCCAGATCGCAAAGAAGCGTTGCAATGCCGTCACAGCAGCGGCGGCTGAGCATGGACATCTTTTCAATGGGCTTTGTCATGTCGGCGCGTACTGCCGCGATTATGAGCAGCAGCACAAAAATGAGCACCTGCGCCAGAACTGCCAGCAGGAAAACCCCGATACAGCCCCAGACGGACATGGATGCCAACAGCCCCGCGCATATTGCGGCGGCGAGGGAGACTATAAGAATAACAGTGGTCAGCATAAATATGCTCCTTTATTATTGACAATTTTGATATAAAGCTTATGATAAAATCCGGAAAGGGTGCTTGAAATGAAATCTTCTGAACTTGCGGCCTACGGCGGCTATGAGCTTATTGAGCGCGGCGGCAATATCCCCCCGGCGGCGGATTTTGCCCTTGTCATCACCGACAGCAGCATGGAGCCGCACATAATGCAAAACTCCACGGTCTATGTACAGGCCAGAGCGGAGCTTGAAGAATTTGACACGGGCATATTCCTCTGCAATGGCAGAATAATCTGCCGCCAGTGGTGTCAGGATATACTGGGCAATGTGCATCTTCTCTGCGCAAACCCCGCCTTTGAAAAGGAAAATATAAGCATCAGCAGGGGAGGGCGGGAAAAACTCTCATGCCTTGGCAAAGTGCTTCTTAAAAGCAGGCTGCCTGCGCCGGACTATTATTGAATGTGCTCTTTGAAGCCCTCCCACACCTCGCCCACAGGCGCATGGGAAAACTCCATCCGCTTTCCGCTGACGGGGTGGGCAAAGGCGAGGGAACAGGACCACAGGGCGATACCGCCGCATTTTACGGCGCTGCCGTATCTGCCGTCGCCCAGTATGGGTGCGCCCCGGCTTGATAGCTGGCAGCGTATCTGGTGAGTACGCCCGGTGTGCAGCTTTATTCTGAGAAGGGCAATGCCGTCCATGACGGCAATGCGCCGGTATTCAAGCTTTGCGTCCTTCACGCCCTTGCGCATCCGCTTCACAACGAAGGACTTGTTTTTGGCCTTGTCCCTGAAAAGCAGGTCCTCCATCACGCCCCCGTCAGCCTCAAGCACATCGGGGACAAGCGCCATGTACTGCTTTTCAAGCTTTCTCTCCGCCGTCATTTGCGAAAGCCTTGCCGCAGCGGCAGCATTGCGGGCGTAAACCATCACGCCGCCCACGCCCCTGTCCAGCCTGTGTACGCAGAAAAATTCCCCGCCCGAAAGCCCGGAGAGCATCTCCGGCATCCCCGGCGACTGGGAAACTGCCTCCGGCGGCTTAACGCACACCGTGATATCTTTATCTTCGTATAAAATTCTGATTTCCAATTTTATCACCGGGATTTATTTTATACCAAGGCCGCAGCTTTTTCAATCTCAGGATAAAAGTAAATTATAATTGAACTTGCTTATACATGATTTATTAATAAATATAGTATATAATCTCTGAAAAGATTTTTTATGGAGGAAAAGGGCCATGCTGCATCCTGCCCTTACCCGCTTTCTGGCGGTGCTTCTGGCAATTTTGTGCCTTACTCTGTTTCTCACAAGCTACTTTGGCATGAGCAAAGCGGACCAACTGAAAAATGAAGATGCTGCCGCCTACGACAAGCTGACCGAGCGTATCGCCACCTATGAGCGGCTCTCTGCGGAGCTTGCCGAGCTTGAGGAATATAAAAAGGCCGATGAAAAGCTCAGCGAGCAGGAGGAGGAGCACGACAGCACCGCCTCCCAGCACCGCACCGACCTTGCCGAGCATACCGCCATGGAGGGCGCGTACAAACAGGGGGCTGACGCTCTCTGGGAGGCCAGAGCCCAGCTTGACGAGCAGCGGATAGTCTATAAGCTCAATCTGGCGGCCTTCAACGAAAAGGCGGCGGAGTTTGAAAAGACAAAGCAGATGTTCCAGGGCCTTGGCCAGCTTGTGCAGGGCAGCG
>JAFTXM010000115.1 GCA_017465025.1 Oscillospiraceae bacterium | reverse complement strand
TTCTGTGGTCATTTTTTGTTGAGCGTGTTTTCGCAAAACACGGCGGCGGAATAAGCCCGGAGGCAAAGGAAGAAGACCCGGGTGAGCTTGAACAGGACTAACATTAAAAAGGACTTGTTGCTTTGACAACAAGTCCTTTTGCTATGCAAAATCTACATTTTGTGTCCGTAGGGGCGGATATTATCCGCCCGCGGGCGCTTGATAAGCGCCCCTACAAGTTCTTTCGAACAGAAATTCAAATTTTACAGCGCACTTTTTTAATATTTGCGAAAATCAATTTCGTACTTTGTGCCGTTGGAGAGCAAAACGCCCTCTGTCAGTTCAATGCGAAGTATACAGGTGTTTACATCATCAAAATTATTGTGACCATTATCGATCCATTCTGAAAACGCCACTTTCATTTTTCCCGCGATAAGTGCATTTTCCTTTTTGCCAAAATAGCCCAGATTTACGGCTTTTCCGTGAGCGCTAAACCATTCACCCGAAATTGCGACAGTAGGATTATGCTCGATTTGCCTCATTTTGTTTGATAAGCCGTATGTAAGTACATAAAAAGCACCATTATCATAAAATGCGTTCACATTGCGAACATAGGGGATACCATCAAGCGTTGTTGCCAGTGCAATAATGCTGTCCTTTCCGAAGCGCTCAAGGAGTATCTTTTCCGCCTCTTTAGAGAGTTTCTCCATTATCGTTACCTCTACAAATAATTTGCCAACAGGCACAGCATGATTTTCCGCTGTGCCTGTTTTTTCCATTATAAAAGCTCAATGAGCGCGTCCACGTCTTCTTCTCTTGTGGCCCAGTCGGTGACAAAGCGGATGGCAGTGTGTGTCTCGTCCAGCTTTTCCCAGAAGCTGAAGGCCACTTTCTTTTCAAGCTCCACCTTCTTCTCATCATCCACCACGATTATTATCTGGTTTGTGGGGGTCTTTTTGAAAAACTGATAGCCCTTTTCCTCAAAGGCGGCTCTCAGCTTATCCGCAAGGCGCATGGCGTGGCGGCCTATTTCCATATAGAGATCATCGGTAAAAAGTGCGTCAAACTGCACGCCCAGCACGCGGCCCTTGGCCATCAGTGCGCCGTGACGCTTGACGTGGGTGATAAAGTGCCGGGGCATATTGTTCTTTGTGAATACCAGAGCCTCGCCGAAAAGTGCGCCCACCTTGTTACCACCGATATAGAATGCGTCGGTCAGCTCTGCAATGTCCGCAAGTGTCAGCTCGTTTTCCCGGCAGGCGAGGCCGTAGCCCAGCCTGGCGCCGTCCATATAAAGGCTCAGCTTGTACTCGTCGCAGACCTTCCTCAATGCCTCAAGCTCTTTTCGGCTGTATAGCGCGCCAAACTCCGTGGGGAAGGTGATATACACAAGACCGGGAAATACACAGTGCTCGTAGTTTTCATCGGCGTAGAAGCGCTGCATGAAGTCACGAAGCTCGGAAGCCTCTATCTTTCCGTCATGCTCCGGCAGGGTCAGCACCTTGTGGCCGGTGTACTCTATTGCGCCGCTCTCGTGGACATTGATGTGTCCGCTCTCGGCGCAGACAACACCCTCATGGGGCAGCAGAAGGCTGTCAATGGCCAGCTGGTTTGTCTGAGTGCCGCCGGAGATGAATACTATTTCGGCGTTTTCGCAGTCACAGGCCTTGCGTATCTTCTCCTTGGCAGAGAGAGAGTATATATCCTCCCCGTAGACGGCCTGTTTTTCAAGGTTTGTCTCCGCCAGACGCTGCATGACCTTTTCATGGCAGCCTGCGGAATAGTCATTTACAAAATAAAGCATAGTTTACTCCTGATATACTTGATTTCCGTGTAATTATACTCTTATAAGCACAAGGCCGCAAGGAATGTATTTTACCTTGCGGCCTTATATTTTGTCATGGTCTATCAGAGCGCCTCGATAGCCGCGCGGAGGGCGGCGTTTATCTCGCTCACGCTCATATCGCCGGGATATATGGGTTTGCCGAAGACAACTTCCGTCTCCTTGCCACGCTTGGGCAAAAAGCTCTTGTCCTCAGAGCTTTTATGCACAACGCCCTTTATATGCACCGGGACAATGGGCAGCTTTGTGCTGGCTGCGAGCCTCGCCGGGCCGTCCTTGAAAGGCATAAGTGTTTCGGCGTTCTCAAAGTTTGTGCCTTCCGGGAATATAAGCACGTTCCAGCCCTCCTCCAGCAGCTCACGGCAGCGGTTGAGCGTGGCCATGGTGTTGCCTGTTCTGTCCACGGGCACTATGTTCTGAAAGCGCACCAGATTTTTCAGCAGCTTATCGTACATTACCTCTGCCTTGCCCACAATGGCGGTATTGCTGCGCTGGGCCTGGGTCATGCTGGCGCATATCCACACAGGGTCCAGCACTGTGCGGTGGTTGGAGCAGATAAGATAATTGCCCTCCTTGGGTATATTCTCCATACCGGAGCTTTTTACGCCATAGCCTATATTCACGGCCTTTTCAACGGTGGTGGCCAGCATCTTTCCGGGCAGCTTCACAGGCTTTGGGAACTGGCTCAGATCCAGACTCTCCTTTTCCCGCTTGCTCTGCTCTTCAAAATTGTTTACGGCCTCCATAAGCTCGCCGAAAGTCTCCGGCAGCTTTTCAAGCTGCATCAGGTCCAGACCGAAACGCTCCTGTACCTCCACATAGAGGTCCATAGCCTGCAAGGACTCCAGGCCCAGTGCAAGCCCCTCGGTCAGTTCCAGACTCTTCCACTGGGAGCCGCCCACATTTATAAGTATCTTTCTCAGCTCACTGGCCACGCCGTCCTCGTCCACATGGCGCATGGAAGCCTCGGATACCGGCTCGTTCTCGCCCCGGACTGCCATTTCCGTCAGCCTGAAGCGCTGTACCTTTCTTGTTGAGGAGAGCGGCAGCTCACGAAGAATGTAAATTTCTTTGGGGCTGTACATATTGGGCAGCTCAGAGACGCGGTTTGCAATCTGAAGTCTTATAACCTCGTCGGGCAGGCCCTTGTTTTCCTTTGTTGCCGCGATGGAAAAGGTGTCACAGCCGCCGGTGTCCGGCACGCGGAATACGGACAGCTCCGCCACGCCGGTAATGCTCTGATAGTGGCTTTCAATCTCCTCAGGCAGCAGCTTCTCGCCGTTTTTCATCACTATGGCTTCCTTGGAGCGGCCGCATATCACAAGGCAGCCTTTCTCATCAAAGTAGCCCAGATCGCCGGTGCGGAAGTAGTTATCCTCCGTGAGACAGCCTTCCATCTGCGCCTCATCCATGTAGGATATCATCCGCACAGGCGACAGCACCTCCACCTCGCCCCGGCCTCTCTCGTCGGGATTGACGATGCGGATGTCCAGATCATCCCGGTGGCGAAGCACCTTTCCGGTGCCCCCGGGGTAATAGCCACGCCCGGTGGCGGCAAGGGGCGCACCCAGTTCGGTCAGGCCGTAGGCCAGATTCACGTCAATGCCCATGTTCAGGAAAAAGCGCATGGTGGCCTCGTCACAGGGGGAGCCGCCTATGCGAAACTCTACGAGATTGCCGCCAAAGGCTTTTTTATTGAGGAACTTCAGAAGCTTTCGTCCAAGGTTGAGCCCGAAATTCTTCCGCATGAAGCCGCAGAAGCCCAGAAGACTGTTGACCAGAAGCTTTTTCAGGGGCTGGTCATTTATCCCCGCCTGAATTTTCTTCATCAGTGTGGTCAGCAGTGAGGGCACCACGCTTATGCAGTCGGGCTTAAGCTCATTGATCGCGCCAACCAGTGCGGCGGGGTTGAGCCGCTCGAACATTATCATTTCCGTGTTGCCGTATATATCGTAGAAAGCAACCAGTAGTCCTGCGATATGGTAGGGCGGGAACACGGACATATCCCGCTTATGTACGTTGTAGGCGGCCTGCTTTCTGAATACGCCGCAGCTTGTGCTGGTGGCATAGGGCAGTATGCCCACCACATTCTCGGGCGTGAGCATGGCGGCCTTTCTCTTCTCCCCGGTCGTGCCGGAGGAAAAGAGAATGAAGAAGCAGTCATCGGGCAGTTTATCCGCCTCGGGCAGAAGGCTGTCCACCTTTTCCACCGCGTTTTTCAGGGGGAAGCCCTTTTCCACGCTGTACACGGGGATGTGCCCTTCCAGAGAGGCCGGAAGCTTTTCCGTGGGGCGCATGGTGAAGACTGTGCGCACCTGAGTCTGACGGAGCATGGACTCGGTCTGCTTTACGGGGATGCCCGGGTCAATGGTCACAAGCACGTACTCCCCGAAGAGGGCGGCATAGAGGATGCTGTACCACCATGGGCGCATAGTGGTTATAACGCCCAGTCTGTCTCCCTTTTTAAGTCCAGAGGCCTTGAGCTTTTCCATCAGAGCCTCGGCCTCGGCCTTTATCTCGTTGTAGCTTACGTTTTCTGTGCTGCCGTCGGCGTGGCGGTAGATGGCAAAAGTCTTGTCCCCGCCCCGTCTTATGCCGTCAGCCAGTCCGTATTTGAATGTTACGCCGTCCAGTTTGAGTTTGCTGTTATCCATGGATTATCAACTTTCTGCCTTTTTCATTTCGTGTTCTGTAAAGTAGGGCTTGCCGATTTTCAGAAATACAAGGCCCAGTATAAAGAGGATTATTACGGACAGTATGCCGTAGCTGGCCTTGCCGCTGAAACCGAATACCAGTGCGTAGAGGGCAGGGCCGATAACGGCGGCGAACTTGCCGAAAATATCCAGAAATCCGTAGTATTCGTTGGAGCGCTCCGGGGGTATGATCTGGCCGAAGTAGGAGCGGGACAGAGCCTGAATACCGCCCTGTACAGTGCCCACCAGTGTTGCCAGCACCCAGAACAGAACGCTGCTTATGCCGATGGCCTCATCGTAGCTCATGCCCAGCATTTCGTGGAAGTCCACAATAAAGCCCATGCCGAAGCCGATAACGGTGATGACCGTGTACACCACCACGGCGATTGTTATCATTTTAAGTGCGCCGTACTTTTTGCCCCAGTTGCCAAAGAGGATGGAGAAGGGCATGGCCACGATCTGGGTGACGAGCAGGGCCAGAATCATGCCGATGGTGCCAAGGCCCAGGGTCGAGCCGTAGTTTGTAGCCATGGAGATGATGGTGCCCACGCCGTCAATATAGAAGAAATAGGCAAGGATGAAGAAAAGCACCACTTTGTTTGAAAGTATCTCCTTGAAGGTGCGCACAGTGTTGCCCACAGCAGCTTTAAGAAGCTCTGCGGGGGGAGTTTCCACGTAGTGGACCTGCTCCACGTTCTTCCAGAAGGGAATGGAGAAGAGAAGCCACCATACGGGAACGATGCCGATGGCTATCTTATAGCTCAAATCGGACATATCCATAAGGAACATTATAACGATGGATATTATAAAGGGTATGGTGCTGCCGCCGATGTAGCCCATGGCGTAGCCCCAGGAGCTGACCTTTTCCATCCGTTCGGGGGTGGTAATGTCTGTAAGGAAGCTGTCGTAGAACAAAATTGAGCCGGAAAAGCCTATGCGGCTGACCACAAAGCCTATAAGCATAAGCTGCCACTGGTTGAATACTGCCATTACAAGGGTGAATGCAACGCCGATGAGCATGAATATTTTCCAGAGTTTTTTCTTCATGCCCTTGAAGTCGCCGATGCCGCCGAGGAAAGGTGCCATGATCGCCACAATGAAATTTGCCGCGGAGACTGCATAGCCGTAGATATTGTTTATCTGACCTGCGTTTGCAAGGCGCTCCACAACTACCGCAAAGTAGATGGGCCATATAGCCGCGTCAATGTTTGTGGACCAGATAGAGTTCGCCCAGTCATAGAATATCCATGACCATTCCACCTTGGAAAATCGTTTTTCTTTGGTTTTCACTCAGTTCTTCCTCTCTCTTTACTTTTTATATGTCCAGTTCTATGCTCTCCATATCGTCCGGCACATAGAGTTTGCCGGAATAAAAAGGCTTGCCCTCCGCAGTGTATACTTCTTTTCGGGTCTTAGGTCTTGAGTCCTCACTGTGGTACAGCACCAGATTTTCAGCGCCCATCCGCTCTGCCGTCATGCAGGCGGACATGACCGTTGTGTGGGCCTTCTCGTAGGGCTTATACTTGTCCTTTTCGCTTTCAAGGCAGAAGGCCTCGTGCAGAAGCCATGTGCAGCCTCTGGCGTAAGCCTCGTTTGCCTCGTTCAAAGGCTCATCCCCGCAGCAGCAGAGGGTTTTACCCTCTCCCAGCTCCATTGCAAAGCCAAACTGCTTTGCCTTTGTGGAGTGGATATCAAAGAAAGTGACTTTTCTGCCCAAAATCTCCGCACTGTCGCCGTCATTGACAGTGTGCAGAAGTATATCCACGCCTATGTGCTTGGTCTGCTTTTTCTGCAAAAGCTTTCCGCATATGTCATAAAGCAGCTCAATCACTTCGTCGTGTCCGTATATATTTACGCTGCCTGTTATCTTGCCGCTTTCAAGCTGCTGGGCTATCATGCGGACAAGCCAGATAATGCCGAGGATATGGTCGATGTGCTTGTGGGTGACGAATATATCTCGTATATCCCCAAGGCCGATTCCGGCCTTTTTCAGTCTGCCAAGTATGGTATTTCCACCGCCGGCATCCACAAGGAAAACGTCCTTATCCTCGCGCATGGCAAAGCAGGTGTTGTAGTATTCGGTCACGGCGGCATTACCGGTGCCCAGAAATGTTATTTTCATTTTATACTCCCAGCACTCTTGCGGCCTTGAGAATGGCAGCCTGAGTCTTAATGTCCACTATCTCCCCTGCCATGACCTGCTCCACAAGCTCCCTGAGGGGAACTTCCACAATGTCCAGAAACTCGTCAGCGTCCAGATGGCGCTGCCCCTTTTTAAGCTCCTGCACCAGATACATGCTTATTTTTTCGCTGCTGTAGGCAACGGCGGGGAAAAAGTCTCCCAGATAAGTCCACTTCTCGCCGGTATAGCCTGTCTCCTCCAGAAGCTCCCGCTTTGCAGCTTCCAGTCTGTCCTCCTGGGGAGAATCCAGCTTCCCTGCGGGAATCTCGGTGATGACCATGTCCAGGGGGTATCTGAACTGACGCTCCACGATCACATTGCCATTTTCCAGCACCGGTATCATGCACACTGCGCCCAGATGCTTTATATAGTCTCTGCCGGACTCGTTTCCGTTGGGCAGGATGACCCTGTCATGATACACGTGCAGCAGCGGACCGTGGTATGTCTCCACGCTGCTTTTCATCTTCTCGCAAAGCTTATTGTATTCTGCTTTTTTATCTATCATCGAGCATCATCCTTTCTAATTTGCATTATAACACACATGTTTACATTCTGTACATATTTTCTCCGAAAAAACTTAAAAAACCGGAAGTTTTCTCTTCCGGCTTACAGAATGTTTTTATTGTGCAAAAATCCGGAAGCTCTGAAAGCTTCCGGATTTAAGCAATTTGAATTATACCAGCTCGATGACTGCGGTCTCAGCTGCATCGCCGCGGCGAACGCCGACGCGGGTGATGCGGGTGTAGCCGCCGTTACGCTCTGCATACTTGGGAGCGATCTCATCGAAGACCTTCTTGGCCACGTCTTCACGGGTGATGAAAGCCAGAGCCTGACGGTAGGAAGCCAGATCCTTAGCCTTGCCAAGAGTTATCATCTTCTCGGCCATGGGAGCGATCTCCTTAGCGCGGGTGACAGTGGTCTCCATGCGGCCCTTGTCCAGAAGGTCAGTGACCTGCTGACGGAGCATTGCCATACGCTGTGCGGTGGTCTTGCCGAGTTTTCTAGTTCCGGGCATGTTGCGTTTCCTCCTTCTTGAGAGCTTACTGATTATCCTCTTCCGCCAGAGTCAGACCCATCATAGTCAGCTTGTGCTCGACTTCTTCAAGGGACTTGCGGCCGAGGTTACGGACCTTGATCATCTCATTTTGAGTTTTGCTGACCAGATCCTCAACGGTATTGATGTTAGCGCGCTTGAGGCAGTTGAAGCTTCTGACACTGAGATCCAGCTCCTCAATGGTCATCTTGAGCATGGGAGCAGGCTCCTTCTCGACCTTCTCAACAACGGTGGAGTTGCTGGAGATGGTGTCGGACAGGTCAGTGAACAGAGTAAAGTGGTCGCAGAGTATTTTTGCACCAAGGGATACAGCGTCACGGGCAGTCATGGTCTTGTCGGTCCAGACCTCTATGGTCAGCTTGTCAAAGTCTGTCTGATTACCGACGCGGGTATTCTCGACAGTGTAGTTGACCTTGAGCACAGGGGTGTAGATGGAGTCAACAGGGATGGTGCCGATGGGCATCTGAGGATTCTTGTTCTTCTCGGAGGAGACATAGCCTCTGCCGTGATCCAAAACCAGCTCCATGTTCAGTGCGCCGTCGGCGCCCAGAGTTGCGATGGGCTGATCGGGGTTGAGGATTTCAACCTCGGCGTCTGCCTTGATGTCGCCGGCGGTGACAAGGCCCTCGCCTGCGGCTTCGATGTAGACGGTCTTGGGTCCGGTGCTGTGGAGGCGGGCGATGATGCTCTTGACATTAAGAACGATCTCGGTCACGTCTTCCTTGACTCCGGGAATGGTGGAAAACTCATGCTGAATGCCTGCTATCTTGATGCTGGTGCATGCCGTTCCGGGAAGGGAAGAGAGCAGCACCCTGCGAAGGGAGTTACCCAGAGTGGTGCCGTAGCCGCGCTCCAGAGGCTCGATTATATACTTGCCATAGGAACTGTCTGCGGGGGTCTCGATGCATTCTATACGCGGCTTCTTGATTTCGATCATATTGTTATATAACCCTCCTTCAAAGTGTTGCGCTATACAGCGCGGTGGTGTATCAGCTTACCAATTTGAGGGTGTCTTTATTACTTGGAGTACAACTCGACGATGAGACGCTCTTCGATGGGCAGATCGATGTCCTCTCTTGCGGGAGCGGCGACGACCTTTGCCATCATGTTGTTGGCGTCATACTCAAGCCACTTGGGAGCTGCGCGGAATGCGTTTGCCTCAATGTTAGCCTTGATCTTCTCAATACCGCGGCTGCTCTCCTTGATGGAGACGATCATGCCGGGCTTGACCTGATAGCTGGGGATGTTGACCTTGCGGCCGTTGACGGTGATGTGACCGTGGGTGACCATCTGACGTGCCTCAGCACGGCTCATGGCGAAGCCCAGACGGTAGACAACATTGTCCAGACGGCTCTCAAGGATGGACAGGAGGTTCTCACCGGTCTGTCCGGGGCGGCGCTCAGCCAGCTCGAAGTAGCCGCGGAACTGGCTTTCCAGAACACCGTAAAATCTCTTTGCCTTCTGCTTCTCGCGCAGCTGCTGGCCGTACTCAGAGGCCTTGCTGCGGCCCTGGCCGTGCTGGCCGGGAGCGAAAGCACGGTTGTTCATGGCGCACTTATCGGTATAGCAGCGGTCGCCCTTGAGGAAGAGCTTCTGGCCTTCTCTGCGGCACTGGCGGCAAACTGCTTCAGTATATCTTGCCATATTCGTTTACCTCCTTCAATTAGACGCGACGACGCTTGGGAGGACGGCAGCCATTGTGGGGAATGGGGGTAACGTCCTTGATCATCGTAACTTCCAGACCTGCGGTCTGCAGGGCGCGGATTGCTGCCTCACGGCCGGAGCCGGGTCCCTTGACGAAAACTTCAACGGACTTCAGGCCATGCTCCATAGCTGCCTTTGCGGCAGTCTCTGCTGCGGTCTGAGCGGCGAAGGGGGTGGATTTCTTGCTGCCACGGAAGCCGAGGCCACCGGCGGATGCCCAGGACAGTGCGTTGCCGTGGGTGTCGGTGCAGGTTACCATGGTGTTATTGAAGGAAGAGCTGATATGAACCTGGCCCTTTTCAATGTTCTTGCGTTCTCTTCTGCGGGTTCTAACAACCTTTTTCTTGTTTGCAGCTGCCATTATTCATATCCCTCCTTACTTCTTCTTATTTGCGATGGTGCGTTTGGGGCCCTTGCGGGTACGGGCATTGGTCTTGCTTCTCTGACCGCGGACGGGCAGACCACGACGGTGGCGCAGGCCACGGTAGCAGCCGATCTCGGTGAGACGCTTGATATCAAGTGCGGTCTGGCGGCGCAGGTCGCCCTCAACGATGTAGTTGTGGTCGATGCACTCACGCAGCTTTGCTTCTTCCTCTTCGGTGAGGTTCTTAACTCTGGTGTCGGGATTGATTCCGGTCATCTCCAGAATCTTCTTTGCGCTGGTTCTGCCGATACCATAGACATAAGTGAGACCGATTTCGATTCTCTTGTCCTTGGGCAGGTCAACGCCGGCTATACGTGCCATATTATACGATCATCCTTTCGATAATTGTTTTCCGCAGTTATTTGAGCGGGGAACTTATTCCCGCCGGAGGGAGACCCCGTTCCTGCGGTGTTTTTTATATTGGACAGGCTTTAAACCCAGTCGCTTAGTTTGTGCGGGGATTGCTCCCCTTTCTGCTATCAACCCTGACGCTGCTTGTGCTTGGGGTTCTCGCAAATAACCATGACTCTGCCCTTGCGCTTAATGATCTTGCACTTTTCGCACATAGGCTTCACGGAAGGTCTTACTTTCATTTGTTATACCTCCTACTTGCTTCTCCAAGTGATTCTGCCGCGGGTCACGTCATAAGGTGACATCTGAACCGTGACTTTGTCGCCGGGAAGGATCCTGATAAAATTCATCCGGAGTTTGCCGGAAATATGCGCCAGTATGATGTGGCCATTGCCGATATCCACCTGGAACATGGTGTTGGGCAGGGATTCAACTACCGTGCCCTCGAGTTCGATTACATCGTCTTTTGCCAAAGTAAAATTCCTCCAAAGTCGGTGTTTTAGCTTGTTAAATGTCCTCTGCCATCGTGAGTATCTCCGCTTCGCCGTCGGTTACCGCGATGGTGTTTTCATAGTGTGCCGCCCAGCTGCCGTCCTGCGTTACCACAGTCCAGTCATCGTCCAGCACCGCTATCTCATGGCTCCCTATGATGACCATGGGCTCTATTGCAAGGGTCATGCCCTTGACAAGCCTCGGGTCGGGCCGGCGCATGGCCCTGTAGTTGGGAATTTCGGGAGCTTCGTGCATATCCCGTCCTATTCCGTGGCCTACATATTCCCGGACAACGGAAAAGCCGTGGCTTTCCACATAGTCCTGAATGGCCGCGCCTATGTCGGAGATGCGGTAACCCACTCTGGCAAAGCGAATACCTTCAAAGAAGCTCTGTCTTGTGACTTCAATGAGCTTTTTGGCCTCATCGCTTACCTTGCCGCAGGGGAAAGTACCCGCACAGTCTCCCACAAAGCCCTTGTAGGTGGCGCCCACATCGAGGGAAACGATATCGCCCTCGTGGATCACCCGCTTACCGGGGATGCCGTGGATAACTTCGTCGTTTACGGAGATGCAGGCGCTGGCGGGAAATCCGCCGTAGCCCAGAAACGCGGGCACAGCGCCTGACTTCACAATGAACTCATGCACACATTTGTCTATCTGCTTGGTGCTGACTCCGGCGGCCACAGCCTGACGCGCTATGGAGCGCGCACCGGCTGTGATCTTTCCGGCCTGACGCATCAGTTCAATCTCGCGGGGGGATTTAATACGGATAAACTGCGACATATCAAATCCCCAGAGTTTTTCTTATTTCAGCCGTGGTGGCTTCAATGCCGGGCTGATTTTCCACCGTTTTGAGTCTGCCAAGATTTTCATAGAAGCTCTTGAGAGGCTCGGTTTCCTTGTGGTAGGTCTCAAGGCGGCTCTTGACGGTTTCGGGAGCGTCATCCTTGCGGATGCTCAGCTCGCCGCCGCAGAAGTCGCACACGCCTTCCACCCTGGGAGGATTGGAGACGATGTGGAAGGTCTGGCTGCAGTCCTTGCAGGTTCTGCGGCCGGACATACGCTCGATGATAAGCTCATCTTCCACCTCTATGGACAGCGCGCAGTCAACTGCAACACCCATCTCCTCCATGGCCTGAGCCTGGGGAATGGTACGGGGCACACCGTCGAGGATGTAGCCGTTTTCGCAGTCGGGCTGGGCAAGGCGTTCTTTCACGATGCCGATTATAACATCATCGGGAACAAGCTTGCCTGCATCCACATACTCCTTGGCCTTCAGTCCCACAGCGGTGCCGTTTTTCATGGCAGCGCGCAGGATGTTGCCGGTGGAAATGGTGGGAACATTGAGAATCTTGCTCAAAATCTCTGCCTGAGTACCTTTACCGGCGCCGGGTGCGCCCAAAAGTATAAGTCTCATAAGCACCTCACGCTATCAGGACAGGAAGCCCTTGTAGTTGCGCATCATCAGCTCGCCCTCGAGAGTACGGATGGTCTCAACCGCAACGCCGACAACGATGATGATGGAAGTGCCGCCCAGGGAAAGACCGGTGAGCGCAGCAGAGTCACTGAAGTGAGAAATGAGAATAGGCACAACAGCGATGATGCCCAGATAGATTGCACCGAAGAGAGTGATCTTGGAGAGAACTCTCTGGATGAACTCGCTGGTGGGCTTACCGGGACGGAAGCCGGGGATATAACCGCCGTTCTTCTTGAGGTTGTTTGCCACTTCGATGGGATTGAACTGGATGGTGGAGTAGAAGTAGGCAAAGAAGATTATCAGCAGGAAGAACAAAATTGCGTAGGGGATGGAGTTGGTGTCAAAGTTGCGCATAAACCAGCCGTCGGTCTTGCCGGTGAAAGCTGCAACGGTTGCGGGCAGGGAGGCAATGGACTGGGCAAAGATTATGGGCATGACGCCGGACATGTTGACCTTCATGGGCAGATGTGTGCTCTGACCGCCGTACATCTTGCGGCCCACAACGCGCTTGGCATACTGCACGGGAATTCTGCGCTCTGCATCGTTGACGAAAACGATGAGCACGATGATTGCCAGTGCGCCAAGGTACATGAGAACCACGACCCACCACTGCAGAGCGCCTGCCATGCAGTTGCGGATAGAGGTAAGGAGGCTGGTGGGGAAGCGGGAGACGATGGAGGCGAACAGGATCATGGAGATGCCGTTGCCGATACCGTGCTCGGTGATCTGCTCACCCAGCCACATGATGAGAGCGGAGCCGGAAGTGAAAGTGAGAACGATCACTATGGCTGCCCAGGTGTTGCCGACAGCCTCGGGGGCGAGGATGCCGTTGTTCTTCATGAGCATGTAGTATGCAAAGCCCTGGATAAGGCCGATGCCAACGGTAGCATAGCGGGTGATGGCAGCGATCTTCTTCTTGCCTTCCTCGCCCTCTTCCTTGCTCATGCGCTCCAGTGCAGGGATTGCAATGGTCAGCAGCTGCATGATGATGGAAGCATTGATGTAGGGCTGGATGGACAGGGCAAAAATGGTGGCGGTGGAGAATGCGCCGCCGGACATGACGTCCAGCATACCAAGGACAGTATTCTGCATGTAGGAGAAGTACTGGCCGAGAGCTGCAACGTTCACGTAGGGGACAGGGATGGAGTTGCCAAGACGGTAGAGAAGCAGGATGAGCAGGGTGAAGAGTATCTTCTTGCGGATCTCTTCAACCTTCCATGCGTTACGCAAAGTCTGAAGCACTTAGACCACCTCTGCCTTTCCGCCGGCCGCCTCTATCTTCTGTTTCGCGGTTTCGGAGAAGGCAGCAGCTTTTACAGTCAGCTTCTTGGTGATATCACCATTGCCGAGGACCTTTACGCCGTACTTGCACTTGGAGAGGATGCCAGCATCCAGAAGTGCCTGTGCGTCTACAACAGCACCGTCCTCGAACTTGTCGAGAGCGGAAACATTAACGAACTCCAGAGGCTTTGCGAAGATATTGTTGAAGCCTCTCTTGGGGATGCGGCGTGCCAGAGGCATCTGGCCGCCTTCAAAACCGATGCGGGTACCGCCGCCGGAGCGGGCCTTCTGACCCTTGTGGCCGCGGCCTGCGGTCTTGCCGTTGCCGGTAGCGTGGCCTCTGCCCTTGCGCTTGTTGACATGAGTGGAGCCGGCTACGGGAGAAAGATCATTTATATACATTCTCTTGCCCTCCTTATTCTTCAGTAACCTTCAGCAGATAGCCGATCTTGGCGATCTTGCCGCGGGTCTGGGGGTTGTCGGGCTGTACGGTCTCGTTGCCGATCTTGTGCAGGCCGAGGGAATTGGCAGTGGCGATATGCTTATCCAGTCTGCCGTTGAGGCTCTTGACGAGCTTGATTCTAAGATTAGCCATGTTTCGCCCTCCTTAGCCCTGAATTTCTTCAGGAGTCTTGCCTCTGACGGCTGCAACCTGAGCTGCGTTGCGCAGAGACTTGAGGCCTTCCATAGTGGCTGCAACAACGTTTGCGGGGTTGTTGGTGCGCAGGCACTTGGTACGGATGTTCTTGATACCGGCTGCCTCAACCACTGCACGGACAGCGCCGCCGGCGATAACGCCGGTGCCTTCGGGTGCGGGCTTGAGCAGAACGCGGCCGGCACCGAATGCGCCGAGAACCTCGTGAGGGATGGTGGTACCCTGAAGGGTGACGGTGCAGATGTTCTTCTTGGCATCCTCGAGGCCCTTGCGGATTGCCTCGGAGACTTCGTTGGCCTTGCCCATGCCGTAACCGACGCGGCCCTTGCCGTCGCCAACCACGCACAGAGCGGAGAACTTTGCAACACGACCGCCCTTAACGGTCTTGCTGACACGGTTGAGGGAAACTACCTTTTCGATATACTCGGAAGCAACTTCTTCCTTATTGCGACGATCACGTCTGTCGTTATTGTATGCCATTTAAGTCTTCCCCCTTCCTTAGAACTTCAGGCCGCCTTCGCGGGCGCCTTCTGCCAGTGCCTTGACGCGGCCGTGATAGATGTAGCCGCCGCGGTCAAACACGACTTCCTCGATACCCTTCTGCAGAGCGCGCTCAGCAGCCAGTGCACCGATCTTCTTTGCGGCCTCGATGTTGCCGCCGTTGCCTTCGAAACCCTTCTCAACGCTGGAAGCAGAAACGAGAGTGTTGCCTGCTACGTCGTCGATGATCTGGGCATAGATGTTGTTTTCGCGGCGGAAAACGCAGAGACGGGGTCTCTCAGCGGTGCCGGAGATCTTGCCGCGTACTCTGTTGTGGCGCTTGATG
>JAFTXM010000018.1 GCA_017465025.1 Oscillospiraceae bacterium | reverse complement strand
ATGGACATGGTGTGCCAGCAGGCTCCCGACTGCACGAAGGACATGGAAAAAGAGGGGCTTGAGCTGGCTGTTGGCGATGGCTACATCTATGCAAAGGGTACAACTCTGGGCGCGGACGACGGTATTGCCGTGGCAATGGGTCTTGCCCTGGCGGACTCCGGTGATATCCCCCACCCCCGGGTGGAGCTGGTGATAACCGTGGATGAAGAGACAGGCATGGAGGGCGCGGCTGGCATAGACGTATCCCCCCTGAAAGCGGTAAAGTTTCTGAACATCGACTCTGAGGCCGAGGGCATATTCACCGTAAGCTGTGCAGGCGGCGCAAGGGTGGAGTGCGCCTTTGAGGTAAAGCGGGAGAGCTTTGCCGGAGAGAATATCAGCATTGACATATCCGGCCTTGCCGGCGGGCACTCAGGAATTGAGATAATCAAGGGGCGCGCAAACCCCAACATACTCATGGGCAGGCTTCTGTACAGGCTGGTATGTCAGCAGGATGCACGCATAATCTCCCTTTACGGTGGAGACAAGGACAACGCCATCCCCACCGCCTCCACCGCGCTTTTGTGCGTAGAGGATGCGGACAGCGCCATTGAGCTTTGCGAAAAAATGGAAGCTCTTTTCAAGGCAGAGTACGTCGGTGTGGACGATGGTCTGACCGTCAGGGCCAACAGGCTGGGCGATGTTCAGCTGCTGCCGCTGGACAGGGCGGACAGCAAAAAAGTCATAAGCTTTCTATGCTGCGTTCCCAACGGTGTGCAGGCCATGAGCGCGGATATTGAGGGGCTTGTACAGACTTCTCTCAATCTTGGCATACTCTCCTGTGATGAAAGGGCAGTATATGTGCGCTTCAGCGTGAGAAGCAGCATTGAAAGCCAGAAGGAAATGCTCTTTGACAAGCTTCGCTGTCTGGCAGAGGCATTGGGCGGCAGTGTAGATATCAGCGGCAATTACCCCGGCTGGGCATACCGCAAGGACTCCCCTTTGAGAGAGCTTATGGTACAGGTCTATTCCGAGCAGACGGGCAAAGAACCGGTCATTGAGGCCATACACGCAGGGCTTGAATGTGGCCTTTTCCTCGGCAAGCGCGCCGACTTTGACTGCATCTCCTTCGGCCCTGATATCACCGACATCCATACCTTCCGGGAAAAGCTTTGGATAGAGTCTACCCAGCGCACATGGGAGCTGCTCAAAGAGACTTTGAAGAGGATAAAGTAAAGATGGCTTTTTCAGGCATGAAGGAAAACTGCATGATATGCGGGAAGCCTCTGGTGTATTTCAATGACACAAAAATGCTTCGCTGTGCTGTCTGCGGCAAGGACGCTCCGGCTAACGCCGCCTGTGAGGACGGGCATTTCGTCTGTGACGACTGCCACAGCGGCGGTGGGGCAGAGATATTGTCTTTTCTGCTGAAAAGCGAAGAAAAAGACCCAATTGAGCTTTTTTGTCAGGTCTGTGCCTTGAAAGAGGTACACATGCACGGGCCGGAGCACCACAGCATCGTTCCATGCGTGCTTCTGACCGCCTTTTGCAATAACGGCGGCGACATAGAGCTTGAAAGCGCATTGCTGGAGGCGTGGAAGCGGGGCAAAGGCGTGCCCGGCGGCGCCTGTGGATTTTTGGGATGCTGCGGCTCTGCCGTGGGTGCGGGCATCTTTGCAAGCGTTGTGTGCAAGGCTACACCTCTTGCGGGAGACGTGTGGCACATTCCTCAGGAGCTGACGGCGGACTGTCTCCGGGCTATTGCCAGAGTGGGCGGCCCGCGCTGCTGCAAGAGAGACGGCAGACTTGCTATTGAGCAGGCCGTGAAGTTTGCAAGGGAGCGTTTCGGCATAGATATGCCCATATCCCGTCCGGACTGCACATTCAGCGAAAAGAACAGGGAATGTCTTATGGAAGGCTGCCCTTATCACAAATAAAATGACGACACCCTGCGCGTATTTCGCGCAGGGTGTTCGATTTGAAATATTCTTTTGTCAGGGCAGAACAGGAGTCCAGTACTCCTGCTGGTAGATGTCGATAAAGCGGTAAGTGGGTACTGCCCGGTCCGCCTCGATATAGACATTGCTTATCTCCGGCTGGCCTTCGTACACATACTGCTCGCCCAGCATATAGCTGTCCAGATATTCGCCATCGTAGCTGTAGTAGTCACAGAGGAAGTCTATCACGTCGCCCTCGCTGAGCTGACCTAAGCTCTTTGCAATGGTGTCAGTCTCGCCGTCTTTGTAGTTATAGCGGGCGCCGGCAATATAGCCGTAGGGTTCGTCATTGTCAAAGACAAGAATAAGGTCTGCCCGGACACCATTCAAAAGGACAGGAACACGGCCTGTGATGCTGTAGTTTTCCCCGTCATCCACAGTGTTCAGGTGGTAGTAGGCCACGGGCTGAGAGTCGATGGCAAGCCAGGTGCCGTCATAGTTTCCGGACAGCGCGCCGCTTTCGGTGAACTCGAACACATTATCCAGACCAAGGTCGATAAAGCCCTCGCCGTCATCGTAGAATACGTTCAGCTCCAGCTGGTTTACCAAATCCCACTGGCTTTCGGGAAGGGCTATCTCATAGCCTTCCTCCCCTGCTGTCCACACAAGAGCATTGGGGTCAAAGCGGTTATCTGAGATGAAGGATGCAGTGGTATCTGTATTCAGGGAACGTCCGTAATAGCCGCCGTAGGGAGAGTAGTAGGAACTGCTGCCGCCCATGAGACTTTCAAGAAGTCCCGCTATAGCGTCATAGTCCGCATAGTCGGAGTAGCCGCCGTAGGATGAGCCATAGGACGAACCGTAGGAGCTGCCGTAAGCGGAAGAGCCGTAGGAAGAGCCGGTGGAATAATAGTCATAGAGAGAGCCAAAGGGGGATGCGCTGTAGCCGGAGGCCGCCTGTCCGCCGGTCTCCATGCTGGCAAAGGCCTGAATACACCTTGAATACTCATCGTCCATGCCGATGGCGTCGTAGGTGTTGACGGCGCTTGCAACAGTAGAGGTCTTTCTGTAGGGGAAGTATATGGAAAGGCCGTAGGCGTTGGTCACATTGGAGGAGGTGCGGTTATATTTTACCGCGCTGAGAATGGCCTCAGCCAAAGCATCGCCCTCATCTGTGCCGATATTCTTTGCCAGATGCACAAGATCCACCTGATCTATCTTGGTGGAAACGGCAAATTCCTTGCTGTTGCCCCGGGCCTTGGATACTTCCTTGAACTTATCGTCATTTATAAGCTCATAGGTAGAACGGGCAAAGTCCTTAAGCTCCCCCGGAACAGTGGCTGAAAGCTCGGCTAAGTCGATGATGGAGAGCGTGGTCTGCTGACCGCGGGTCTGCTGGGCACAGACATCCACGAAGTCATCTATTATGCGCTTGCCAAGCTCGACAGAGGGGAGAGAAGTATTCTTTGAAAGCTGGGTGAGCCAGTTTGTATAGTACCAGCCTGTGCCCGGCTCAGTCTCCTCTGAGGCCAGAAGATAGTCGGCATAGTCGGAGAGCATGAGAGCCGTTTCCGCAGTAGCCATAAGGCAGGCGTCAAAGCCGATGATATCAAATTTCGCATTGGCATCGTCAAGAGCCTGATCAATACCCTGAAGGGTCATCGAACCGGAGCTTTTATACTTCTGGTCATAGCCGAAACCGCTGATGGAGCCGCCGCCATGATCCCAGAGGATGAGCATATTTCTGTCCGCCGGGTAGTTATCCTTGCAAAAGTCAATAAACCTTGCAAGGGTGGCAGGCTCGGTCATGGAGACGCTGCCGGCATCATCGTCAATACGCTTGAGACCGCCGGTCTCCACCTTGTATATCTGGTTTACGCTGCTGCTGACGATGCTGTTGCGCCACCTGGTGCAGCCGCCGGTATATACAAGCACGTTCACATCGCTGCCGATGGTGGCGTTTGCCATCTCCTGAAGGTCGGAGGTGGCCATGCCGCTCTGGGATTCAAGGTCAGTGCCGCACATATAGACCATGACGGTGACGCTGTCCTTGCCGTTGCCTTTGAGCTTTGTATATTTGCTGCGGGCAGACTTGTCCACAGAAGTATCAAGTCTGCCGGTATTTGCGCCATAGTCCCAGCCGGAGGACACGGAGCCGCCGCTGAAGGAGGAGTAGCCGGACAAAAGGCTTTCAAGACTGCCGTAGCTGCTCTGGCTTCCATAAGCGCTCTGGCTGCTGTATGAGGGCTGGCTTACATAGGGTGTGGGCGTGGACTGCACGTAGGGAACGGGCGTGGACTGGGAATAGCTATAATCGTAGCTGCTATCCTCGCCGCCCAGAATTCCGTAACCGCCGCCGCCCAGAAGCAGCACTGCCAAAAGCGCAAGCAGGCCGCCCTTGCCG
The DNA here is from genome assembly GCA_017465025.1 of Oscillospiraceae bacterium. GTDB lineage: Bacteria > Bacillota > Clostridia > Oscillospirales > Oscillospiraceae > Limivicinus. Next base: position 329 of record JAFTXM010000018.1, on the reverse strand, counting down.
CCTTTTTTACCGCCTCTGCCGCGGGTACTGCCGCCGCCATAATTTCCGCCGCCCCCGCCGAAGCTGCCGCCTGAGCCACCGGATGAGGGCCTGCGCCCGGTATAGCCGTCAGCCTTGCCGACCCGGCCCGTACCGAGGCCGGAGCCTCTTTTATACACGCCTTTTCCGGCGCCTGTGATGTTCTTTTCTCTGCCGCGGGGTCTTCCTGCTGCCATTTTCATCCCTCCGGAAAACTTACTTACTGTATTATTTTATGCCAATCCGGCACTTATTTCAAGTATAATCAAAAACTCCCTGTGCAAAGTTTATGCACAGGGAGCCTCAAAACT
>JAFTXM010000017.1 GCA_017465025.1 Oscillospiraceae bacterium | reverse complement strand
TCGATCTGGTCGTCAACGATGTTTATGTAGGTCCATTCGGGGGCTTCGCCTTCAACGATGAGGGCGTCCCAGCCGGCGTACTTGAGCTTTGCGCCCCAGATGCCGCCGGAGTTGGAGCAGGCGATCATGCCGGTCAGGGGGGACTTGGTGACGACCATGTAACGGCCGGTGGAGGGTGCGCCAGCGCCGGTCAGGGGGCCGGTGATGTAAACCAGCTTGTTGTCGGGGCCGAGGGGATCTGCGGTTGCGCAGCCTTCGTCGTAAACTATCTTGGTGCCGAGACCACGGCCGCCGATGAACTTCTTGGCCAGATCCATGTCCAGCTTTTCAACGGTGACAGTACCGGTGGTCAGGTTAATGCGGGCAATTTTCTCGTAATAAGCGAATGCCATTGCAATACCTCCAAAAATATTTAAAAATTTTCATTCCATTATCGGACAGCCTAATTATATTCCTTTAAATATTTAGTTCAAGGGACTTGAACCATTTCCGCGCGAAACTGTACGAAACTGCCCCAACTTGTACGAATTTAAATTTTCAGGTGTAAAAAAGCCTGCGCGAAATGATATGAAATACAATGAAACGGCACGAAATCAAAGCCTTATTTTCCGCTCAAGAGCTTGAGAATGTAAGCAAAAAAGACTATAATGTGTTTATTAAAATGGCATTTTGTACGCCGGAATTGAACTTTACAGGGGAGGAAAAGCAGTGTCACAGAATAAATCTCTGTCCACACAGGAAGTGGCGGACATTCTGCATGTGAGTAAGTCCACCATATATGACCTTATCCGTAAGGGGGAAATTCATTCCTATAAGATAGGCCGCAAGGTGCGCTTCACTCAGGACGATGTGGATGCCTACATTGCCCGCTCCCGCCATGAGCACTCCACCCAGCCTGTAAAACGTATCGAAACCCACTCCACTCTGCTCACCCCTGTCGAAAATGCGGGGCCGGAGCTTATCATTTCCGGTCAGGATGTGGTGCTGGACATTCTTGCAAATTACCTCAATCACAGCAATGTGAACACTGCCCGCAGCTATCTTTCAAGCTTTGAGGGGCTTTTGTCGCTGTATGAGGGGCGTGTGCAGGTGGTGGCCTGCCATCTTTTCGACGGCAAGGGCTACAACGAAAGCTATGTGAGAAGCCTTCTGCCCGGTATTCCGGCTGCGCTCATCAATGTGAGCTACCGCACCCAGGGCTTTTACGTGCAAAAAGGCAATCCCAGAGGTATAAAAGGCTGGGAAGACCTGAAGCGCGGAGATATCAGCATCCTCAACCGCCGCGCCGGCTCCAGCGCCAGAATTTTGCTGGATACACAGCTCAAGCGCATGGGTATTCCTGCCGCAGCGGTGAAGGGTTATGACAAGATCATGCGCTCCCACCTGACCATGGCGGCAGCCATAGCCGAGGGGGAGGCTGACCTTGCCATCGGCACCGAGCGTATCTCCCGCCAGATAGAGGGCGTGGACTTTATTCCCCTTATGGAAGAGCGCTTTGACCTTGTGATCAGAAAGGACGCTCTGGACAGTGTGCCTGTGAAAAAGCTTATTAAAATACTCAATTCGTCCGAATTTGCCAAGGAGATCGCCCATTTCTCCGGCAACGATTACAGGGATCTGGGCAAGCTCATCGCGGAGGTCTGAAATGCTTAGTGTTAAAACGCCGGAAGAGGTTCTGGCTTTGATAGAAAGTGAATTTTCCTGCGTGGCAGAGTGCGAAACCGTGAGCCTCTTTGATGCCATAGGCCGGGTTCTGGCGGAGAACATAGCCGCCACGGAATACGTGCCGGATTTTGACCGCTCCACCGTGGACGGCTACGCTGTACACGCAAGGGACACCTTCGGCTGCTCCGATGCCATTCCCGCCATTTTAAATCTCCAGAGCGAGGTTTTGATGGGCGAGGGCGCGGACTTTGTGCTTGAGGATGAAAGCTGCTGCGCTGTTCCCACCGGCGGCGCTGTGCCAAAGGGCGCTGACAGTGTGGTGATGATAGAGTACACCGAAGATTACGGCGACGGCAGCATAGGCATTGCCAAGTCCGCAGCCCCCGGACAGAACATGATCTTCCGGGGCGACGATGTGTACCCGGGCAAGCTGGTTTTGAAAAAGGGGAGAGTGCTCTCCTCGCAGGATATCGGCGCTCTTGCCGCCATCGGCAGGGTGGAGGTGCCTGTGCGAAGAAAGCTCACCGTGGGCGTGATCTCCACCGGGGATGAGCTTGTACCCCCGGAGGCGAAGCCCGCCGCCGGACAGGTGCGGGATGTGAACAGCCCCATGCTCACAGCCATGCTCACAGCCTTCGGAGCCGAGGTGATAAACTACGGCATTGTCATCGACGATGAAAAAAAGCTTGCCGCCATGGTGGAAAAGGCCGTGGCTGAGTGCGACGGGGTGCTTCTCTCCGGCGGCAGCAGCGTAGGCGTGAAGGATGCCGCCTGCCGCATAATCGCGAGTATGGGAAGCCTTTTGCTCCACGGCATTGCCATGAAGCCCGGTAAGCCCACCATCATGGGCAAAAGCGGCTATAAACCCCTTGTGGGTCTGCCCGGTCACCCGGTGGCGGCCTATTTTGTCACAAAGCTTTTTGTGCTGCCGCTGCTTGCAAGGCTTTCAGGCCGCGAAACGGAAAGCTACACCGTAACCGCCAAAATATCCGAGAGCGTGGGCGCAAACCACGGCAGAGCCCAGTACCAGTGCTGCCGCCTTGAAAGGCATGGCGATGAGCTTATCGCTTACCCCATCCGCGGCAAGTCCGGCCTTATCACCACTCTCGCCGGGGCGGACGGCTACTTTGCCATCAGCCGGGACTGCGAGGGTCTGCCCGAAGGCGCAGAAATTCAGGTAACAGTCAGTTTGGGAGATTGATATAATGGGATTTGAATATCTTACAAATGTGGCTTTGGAAAAAGCCAGAGAAGAATATCTTGCAAAGCTTATTGAAAATGGCTTTGGCCCGGTAAGTGAGCGCATCGCTGTGCAGAACTCCTGCGGCAGAGTGACCGCAGAGGCGGTCTATGCCCATATCTGCGCCCCTCACTATGCCGCCAGCGCCATGGACGGTATCGCCGTCAACGCAAAGGATACCTTCAACGCCACCGAGACCACGCCCATCACCCTGTCTGCGGACAAGTTTGTGGTGCTGGACACCGGCGACCCCATCCCCGAAGGCTGTGACGCGGTTATAATGGTTGAGGATATCGTCAGAAATCCGGACGCTACAGTCACCATTCACGCTGCCGCCGCCCCCTGGCAGCATATCCGCCAGATAGGCGAGGATATCTGCGCCGGGGAGATGATACTGCCCAGCCACATGGAAGTCTCCCCCTCTGCCATCGGCGCTATGATAGCCGGCGGCGTGCTGGAGATAAACGTTATAAGAAAGCCCCTTATCGGCATCATCCCCACCGGGGACGAGATAATTGCCCCCTGCACAGACCCCAAGCCCGGCGACATTCTGGAGTTCAACTCCTCCATTTTCTCCGCCATGGTCCGCCAGTGGGGTGCGGAAGCTCAGGTCTATCCCATAGTGCCGGATAAGTACGATATGATAAAAGAAAGCGTGGAGAAGGCCCTCAATGAGTGCGACATGGTCATCCTCAACGCAGGCTCTTCCGCAGGCCGGGAGGACTTTTCCGCCAAGGTCATCCGCGAGGTGGGCGAGGTTTTGTATCACGGCATCGCCATGAAGCCCGGCAAGCCCGCCATTCTGGGCCATAAGGGCGCAAAGCCCGTTCTGGGTGTTCCCGGCTACCCCGTCTCCGGCATAATCGTCATCGAGCAGCTTTTGAAGCCTCTGGTGGAAGCTTGGCTGAAAACCACCGACAATAAGGCTCAGTACGCTCTCGCCACTCTTACAAGGCCGGTGGTATCGGGGCTTAAATATGAGGAATTTGTCCGCGTCCGCATGGGCTATGTGGGCGACAGACTCATGGCAAGCCCTCTCAGCCGTGGCAGCGGCGTTGTGTCCTCTTTCATGAAGGCCGACGGTATGCTGGTGGTGCCTCAGGGCGTTGAGGGCTATGAAGCCGGGGAAGAAGTGAATATCCGCCTTCTCTGCCCGGAGGAAAAGCTTAAGGAGACCGTTGTTGTCATCGGCAGCCACGACCCCTTGCTGGACGAGCTTGCCGACATGATGCACCTTGAAAATTCCGCCGTCTACATGAGCAGCAGCCACGTAGGCTCCATGGGCGGTATTATGGCCCTGCGCCGGGGCGAAGCCCACGCCGCGCCCTGTCATTTGCTGGACACGGAGACAGGCGAATATAACCTCTCCTTCATCAAAAAATACTTCCCCAAGGGCGGAGTGCGGCTTATCCGCTGCGTGGGCCGTCAGCAGGGGCTTATGGTTGCCAGGGGCAACCCCCTCAATATCACGAAGTTTGCCGATATCGCCAAGGACGGTGTGCGTTATGTAAACCGGCAGAAAGGCTCCGGCACCAGAATACTCACCGACTACCTCTGCAAGCAGGAGGGACTGGACAATAAGAGCATTTACGGCTACGAGCGTGAGGAGCTTACCCATACCTCAGTTGCCGCCCAGATCGTCAGCGGCAGCGCCGATGCGGGCATGGGCATATACTCCGCTGCCAAGCTCTATGACCTTGACTTTGTGCCTATTTGCATCGAGGAATATGACCTTATCATCACCGACCACGCATGGGAAACCCCGCAGGTGCAGCAGATGATAGAAACCCTTAAAAGCGATAAATTCAGGGAAAAGATACTCTCCATGGGCGGTTACACCGTGGAAGCCCCCGGCGAGATAATTGAGCTTGGCTGATATGAAAAGCTATGACGCGGCTGTTATCGGCGGCGGTGTGCTGGGCTGCTTTGCTCTGCGCTCACTCTGCCGCTACAGGCTGTCCGCTGTGCTCATTGAGGCGCAGGCGGATGTGTGCATGGGCGTTACCCGTGCAAATTCAGCCATAGTCTATGCAGGCTACGACAATAAACCCGGCAGCCTTAAAGCCCGGATGTGTGTCCGGGCCAACCGGCATTTTCACGAGCTTTGCTCTGAACTGGATGTGCCTTTTTCCCGCTGCGGCTCTCTTATGACGAGCTGCGGCGAAAAGGGGAATGCGGTGCTTGAAAAAAAGTACCGGGACGGTATTGCAAACGGCCTTGAGGGGCTGGAGCTTATTTCCGGGGACAAAGCTCGCAAGATGGAGCCTATGCTCTCAAGGGATGTGCAGTCGGCTCTCTATGCCCCCATGACCGGCACTGTGAACCCTTGGCGGCTGGGCATTGCCGCCTGTGAAAACGCCGTGCAGAACGGCGCGGAGCTTCGGCTCAACACAAAGCTGCTGGCCATCAAAGAAACTGACGGCGGCTATATACTCCATACAGACCGGGAGGATATTTTCTGCAAGGCTGTCATAAACTGCGCCGGGCTTTCTGCCCACGTGGTGCAGCGCATGGTGTACCCCTGCGCCGTTTCCATTGAAAAGGACGCGGCGGATTTTCTCGTCATGGACAGAGACATTGAAAAACCCTCCCGCATCATCTTTCAGGAAAAGGAAGATGGCAAGGGCATCACGGCAGTACCCTGCACTGAGGGCAATCTGCTCGTAGACTCAGCTCCAAGAGCCATGACCCGCCCCTATGCCACCAGCGCCGAGGGGATTGAGAGCATAAAAAAACAGCTCACGGCCCTTTTGCCGGAGCTTGAACAGGACATTATCCGCACCTTTGCCGCCCTGCGCCCCAATCCCCACAGTGAGGACGGCAGAAGCATAAACGATTTTTGCATCGAAACTCCCGCACCGGGCTTTGTAAGCCTCATCGGCATAAAGACCCCCGGCCTCACCTGTGCCGAGGAGCTTGGCAGATACGTGGCGGGAATATGCGCCGAATACCTGCAAGCGCCCCCAAACCCGGCCTTTGACGGGCACAGACAGGCCATAGACTGCGCCGATGGCGATATCGTCTGCCTTTGCGAGGGCATAAGCCGCGCTGAAATCGTTGAGAGCATCCGCCGGGGCGCGAGAACCGTGGAAGCTGTAAAACGCCGTGTAGGTACGGGCATGGGCCGCTGTCAGGGCAGCCGCTGCGAAATAAAGATCGCCCAGATTCTGGAGACTTATTCCAATGGAACACTATGACATTCTCATTGTTGGCGGCGGCGCTGCCGGGATAAGCGCGGCAAAGTCCGCCAAGGGCAAAAAAGTGCTCCTTGCCGAAAGGGAAGAAAAGCTTGGCGGCATACTTTTGCAGTGCGCCCACCGGGGCTTCGGCGGGGATTTAAGCGGCATGGAATACGCCGCAACTCTCACCGCTGGCCTTGACAATGTGAAAGTCTCCCTCAACACCACGGTGCTGAGCATAAATTGCGATAAAACCGCCCTGCTTTCTCAAAAAGACAGCGGGCGGCGTAAGATAAGCTTTTCCCGCCTCATCCTTGCCACCGGTGCAATGGAGATTGCAGCAGGTGCTCTGCCCATTGCCGGGGACAGGCCAAAGGGCGTGTACACCGCCGGTATGATGCAAAAGCTTGTAAACTGCCAGGGCTTTGCACCGGATGGCCCCGTGGTGATTTTGGGCAGCGGTGATATAGGGCTTATCATGGCGGCAGCGATAGCCAAAATGGATATTCCTGTCACACTGGTGGAGAAGGAAGCTGCCTTGGGCGGCATGGCCCGGAACCGCCGCAGACTGGATGGGCTTTCTGTTGATATGGTGCTCAACAGCACTGTTGCGGAAATTTTCGGTGAAAGGGAGCTTGAAGCGGTTTTGCTTTCAAGCGGCGAAAAGCTTCCCTGCAAGACTCTTCTTGTGGCGGTCGGGCTTGAATGCGACAGAAAGCTCATAAGAAAACTTGAAAACCCTGAATGGCTGCGCCTTTGCGGAAACTGCGAAAGGGTGCATCCCATGATAGAAAGCGTAATAAATGACGGAACGCAGGCCGGCGAATGGGCCTGCGGGATATGAGGTGAAGCGCCATGATTGACAGACTTGGCCGAAATATTAATTATATGCGCATCTCCGTAACGGAGCTTTGCAACCTCCGCTGCCGCTACTGTATGCCGGCAGACGGCGTGTGCGACAAGAAAAGCCACGCAGAGATGCTCACCGAGGATGAGATGATAGCCGCCATCCGCGCCGCGGCCTCTCTGGGCGTGCGAAAGCTTCGCATAACCGGCGGCGAGCCGCTGGTGAAGAAAAATATAGTCTCCATCTGCAAGAGGGCAGCGGAAGTTGAGGGTATTGAGGAAGTCTGCCTCACCACAAACGGCCTGGGACTCACCCGACTTGCAAAGCCCCTGAAGGAAGCGGGAGTAAAGCGCCTTAACCTGAGCCTTGATACTCTCAGCGCCGAAAAGTATGCCTATATCACCAGAATTGGCAGTATTGAGCAGTTCTGGGCAGGCTTTGACGCGGCCATGGATGCAGACTTTGACAAGGTGAAGATAAACTCCGTTCTCATCGGCGGCTTCAATGACGATGAGATAGAAGAGCTTGCAAAGCTCACCATGAAATACCCCATCGACGTGCGATTTATTGAGATGATGCCCATGTACGACAGCGGCGATTTCAAGGAAGCCAGCTTCATCCCATACACAAAGGTACTGGAAAAGCTGCCCGAGGCCGAGGCCGTGCCCCCGGACGGCGGCGTTGCCAAGCTCTACAGGCTTCCCGGCGCGCTGGGCAATATCGGTCTTATAAGCCCCATCAACGCCCACTTCTGCGCCGAATGTAACCGCATCCGCCTGACCTCTGACGGCAAGCTCAAGCCCTGCCTCCATTCCGGGGACGACTATTCCCTCAAGGGACTTGACTATGAGGGGATGCGCGCTATGATGGAGTCGGTCATATGGAATAAGCCTGAATGGCACGGCGACCTTGACGCTATCCACCGCTCCAGAGCGGGACGCAATATGAATGAGATCGGAGGATAAGATGGGCGATTTTACTCATTTCAACGAACAGGGCAGAGCCAAAATGGTCAACGTGGGCGAAAAGCCCGTCAGCCAGCGTGTCGCCGTGGCGGCGGCACGGGTTTTGGTCAATGAACATACCTTTTCTCTTATAAAAAGCGGCGGTATGAAAAAGGGCGATGTGCTCACTGTTGCGCAGATCGCGGGTGTAATGGGCGCAAAACGCACCCCGGACCTTATCCCCATGTGCCACCCTATTTTGATGGACGGCATTGATCTTGAGCTTTCTCTGGATGAGGCAAAACTCAGCGTGGAGATAAAGGCCGAGGTCCGCTGTGACGGGCGCACCGGCGTGGAGATGGAAGCCCTCACCGCTGTTTCCACCGCCGCTCTCACGGTGTACGATATGTGCAAGGCCGTCCAGAAGGACATGACGATTACGGATATCCGCCTTCTCAGCAAGACCGGCGGTGTCCACGGAGACTATTTCAGGGAGGATATGTAAATGAGCTATAAGGCAGCTGTCATCACCATCAGCGACAAGGGCTACAGAGGGGAGCGGGAGGACACCAGCGGCCCCAATCTTGTGAATATACTCCGCGATAAGGGCATGGACGTGTGCTACACCACCATCATCCCCGATGATATGGAAATGATAAAAGCGGAGCTTATTAAGTGCGCAGATGAGCTTGGTATCATCCTCGTCCTCACCACCGGCGGCACCGGCTTTTCGCCCCGTGACATTACCCCGGAAGCCACCATGGCAATAGTTGAGCGCCCCACCCCCGGCATACCCGAGGCTATGAGAGCCGAGTCCATGAAGATAACGCCCCGTGGCTGCCTGAGCCGCAGCGCAGCGGGCATACGCAAAAACAGCCTCATCATCAATCTCCCCGGCAGCAAGAAAGCCGCCCAGGAAAATCTGCTGGCCGTCATTGATGCCGTGGAGCATGGGCTTGAAATGCTGTGCTCTCAGGGCAGCGCAAATTGTGCGGAAGCTGCAAAATAAGAATGCAATGCAAAAGAGCCACTGCACCTGCAGCGGCTCTTTTGCTTATTCTCCGTAAATTTCCGTCTCGACCACGCACTCGTTCTTCACGCGGCCCACCAGATATTGCAGTGCGTCCACCACGTGGGGGCGGATATCCCCGCCGATGAGAACGTACATGATATCGTCTCCGGTCTGAAGCTCCCCTTCATTGAGCCATACACGTATGTAGTATATGCCATCCATCCTGTATGTATCTTCAATAACTGTGTTCACCTTGGCCTCATCGTAGGAAAAGAGCATACCCACCACGGGCTTTGTGCCGTCCTCATTATAGCGCACCTTGGCCTTTGCACTCTGGCGCACTATGCCGTTATGGCTAAGGTACATACCGATTTTCGGCGCGGACTCGTGCGCCTTGGCCTCTTTCAGCCAAGCGTCCATTGACGGCGCT
>JAFTXM010000114.1 GCA_017465025.1 Oscillospiraceae bacterium | reverse complement strand
TTCTCAATCCCGGTCGGCTGCGCAATGCCTGCATCACAAATCCTCCTTTATCTTGTGGCTGTGCAGGAAAAGCTTATACCATATGTTGCGAAAAACCCCTCGAAAGCGGGGACATAGAGAAGAAAAAACTGCCCTGAGCGATTTCCGCTCAGGGCAGGGATGATTATTTGTTTTGATTTACCAGCCGGTATCAAAGTCAGACTGGAAACTGTTGTCGAGGAAGACACCAAGATTGGCAGCGGGCAGCTTGTCCAGCGTGCGCTGCTCGTACTGACTTATATCCTCCGGAAAAAGAACGGCATCCGCAAAGCCAATACCAAGGAACACGACTACAAACCCTGTAAAGCAGATATTGAAAAATTTTGAAAACTTTTGTTTCACGTATTTTTCTCCCGAAAACAAAATCATAGAAGAAATGGGATTTTACCATTCCTCTACCTTGGAAAGCTCTTTGAAAAACTCTCCGGAACCGAAAAAAACAAGTTTTGATATATTGTTTTCCCGGACATATTCTTCAAGTATAGGCTGCTGGCTCGTCATAAAGAAAAAGCATCTTGTATCTACGGAATGAACCTGATTAAAATGATTTGCCAGAAGCTTCAAAATTGCATTGTCATATGAATCTCCCACAATCAGGATGTTTTCTCTGTCAGGTTGATTTGTGGCAAGGGACATATATCCAGTATCATATCCGTAGATATCCGCGTAGCTAACAACGGGTTGGTTCCGGCTGAAAACACCGGCGACATCTCCGTAATCAGGCAAAGGCATGCCATCAAAAAGTACATCTATAGAAGGGTATTCAAATTCATAAATGCTGATTTTATCATAATAAGTGTTTGAACCGATGGCTCGTCCTTTCGAACCACGCAAAATACCTGGGATGCTCAATTCTCCCTTGGGAACTATCGGCTCTCCTTTTGCACCCAATAGCTCAAGGATTTGAATATAAGCTTTGTAAGAACCCTTATGATTCCAATGGTGGTCACTGTAATAAAAATTTTCCCTGTATTGTTCAAAGTTATCTACCGGATAACAGGCAAAATTGTCAGCCGGAATATTCAGAATTTCCTGAAAAAACTCGTACTTCCCACTTTTTTCACCGGTCTGAAAGTTTATGTCCGTGTCGTTGTTGACGTAGTAAAAATAAAACTGGACATCGGGCATAAGGGCAATTTTGTTGTTTATAACTTCGCCCGCTTTGTGCAGCTCTCTTTCACATTCTTTCACAGGTTCCATAGGTGCAATCAGCTGTCCATTGTATAGTTGACTGCCTTTGTACGACACATATCTATCCATTATTCCGTGACGTATGGGCAGGAAAAGTTTATCAGCAAAGGATGTCAGTTCATTGTACAGCTTTTTATAATACGTTGAAAAACTTATCTGGTCGCCAAGGGCGGTATCGAAGTCAGACTGGAAACTGTTGTCGAGGAAGACACCAAGATTGGCAGCGGGCAGCTTGTTCAGCGTGCGCTGCTCGTACATACTGATATCCGTGGGAAAGAAAACCGATTTTACAAACCCAATGCCAAGGAAAAGCACTGTAAGCCCGGCAAAGCATATTTTAAAAAATTTTGAAAGCCCTCTCGCCATATGCCTTTTCTCCTGAGAATAAACTGATTCAACCGATTATACCACATTGAAAATAAAAAGGACAGTGCAAAAAGCGCTGTCCTTTTGTATGTATCAAAGAATATATCAGACCTTGAAGTTGACGGAGGTGGAACCCTTGTGCTCCTGATCGAACTCATAGTCCTTGCCGGGGAGGATGGCGTTGAGGAGGATGCCGGTGAGGGCGGCAACTGCCAGACCGGAAAGGCTGAGAGTGATGTTGCCGATGGGGATCATGATATTGCCGGTGTAGCTTACGCCGATGGCCAGAACAAGGATGAGAGCGGCGATGATGACGTTGCGGCTGTTGGTGAAGTCAACGTGGTTTTCAACAACATTGCGCACACCGACTGCGGAGATCATACCGTAGAGCACCAGAGACACGCCGCCGATGGTGGCGGTGGGCATGGAGGAGATGAGTGCGGAGAACTTGGGGCAGAAGGAGAAGATGATGGCCAGAACTGCGGCGATGCGGATGACGCGGGGGTCATAGACCTTGGAGAGGGCCAGAACGCCGGTGTTCTCACCGTAGGTGGTGTTTGCGGGAGCGCCGAAGACGGAAGCCAGCGCGGTGGCCAGACCGTCGCCCAGAAGGGTGCGGTGGAAGCCGGGGTCTTCAATGTAGTTGCGCTCGCAGGTGGAGGAGATGGCGCACATATCGCCGATATGCTCGGTCATGGTGGCAAGGGACAGGGGGGCGATGGTGACAACTGCGGTCAGCAGCAGACCCTTGTCCACTTCACCGGAGAAAAGACCGAAAAGGGTGTCCTGCATCTGGAAGGGCAGGCCGATCCATGCAGCGTCCTTAACAGCGGTGAAATCCACATTGCCGGTGAGGGCGGCAACAGCATAGGAGCCGATAACACCGAGGAGAATGGGGATGATCTTGGCCATGCCCTTGCCCCAGATGTTGAAGCCAATGACAATAAGGATAGCCACAAGAGCAATGCCCCAGTTGGCAGAGCAGTTGGTGATGGCGGAGCCGGACAGGCTCAGGCCGATGGCGATGATGATGGGGCCGGTGACGATGGGGGGGAAGAAGCGCATGACCTTCTTCATGCCGAAGGCCTTGAAGAATGCGGCAAGGATAAGGTACAAAAGACCTGCGATCATAACGCCGAAGCAGGCGTAGGGCAGAAGCTCGCGCTCGCCGTTGGGGGCGATGGCAAAGTAACCGGCCAGGAATGCGAAGGAGGAGCCCAGAAATGCGGGGACCTTGCCCTTTGCCAGCAGGTGGAACAGCAGAGTGCCCAGACCTGCAAACAGCAGAGTGGCGGAAACGCTCAGACCGGTGAGGGTGGGAACGAGAACGGTTGCGCCGAACATGGCGAACATGTGCTGGAAGCCCAGCACCAGCATACGGGGTGCACCCAGAACGCGGGCGTCGTAAATAGCCTCGTTGCCGATGGTCTTTTTGTTCATGAATTTTACCTCTCTTTTCACACAGAAAATCCAAATAACTTATGATATAACGCAGCTTCCTGCGGTATATACGCATTTATGACAGGCTCAGCCCTGCCGCTCCATGAGGAATACGCCGGTCTCCCCGTCGTACTCAGGCAGACGCACCTCCACAAGCTCGGCTCTGGAGGTGGGCATATTCTTGCCCACAAAGTCCGCCCGGATGGGCAGCTCCCGGTGACCCCTGTCCACCAGCACCGCAAACTGGATGCTTCTGGGTCTGCCGCAGCTGAAAACCGCCTCAATGGCAGCTCTTGCGGTGCGGCCCGTGTACAGAACATCGTCCACCAGCACCACATCCCTGTCGGTAACGTCAAAATCCAGAAGGCTCTTTTTGACCAGCGGGGACTCGGCAAGGGGGCTGAGGTCGTCCCTGTAGTAGCGGATGTCGATACTGCCGCAGGGGATGCAGCGGCCCTCTATTTTCTCAATGTTGTCCCTTATCTGCCTTGCGATAGGCTCACCCCGGCGCAGTATCCCCGCCAGCACCACATTGTCAACGCCCTTGTTTTTCTCGCATATCTCGTGGGATATGCGCATCAGCGCCCGCTTGATGGCCGCTTCATCCATTATCTGAGCCTTTAAGTGCATAAGGATACCTCTTTTAAAAAGAAAATGCCCCACCGAAGACACGGCAAGACACAACAACAGCGCAAAAGCCGGAGCTTTTGCAGATTATGTGTGATTTTGCCGGCCTCTCTGTGCCGATGCTTAAAAACCATTTTTTCCTTGCTGAGTATACTTCACATTGCACAAAATTGCAACATAAATTTTCACATTTTCCACAAAAAAGCCGCATGCACCAAAAGGCACATACGGCTTGAACTGCATAGCTTTTATTTTTCCGCTGCGGCGGCATCGGGGGCCGTTATCCTGTAAAGCCAGCTTACAACAGCGCGGGCAGCGGGACGGATGAGCTTATCCATCCAGAGCACCACCTTGTCACCCAGATAGGCCAGAAATACAGCGGCCACATAGGAGACGGGCAGGGTCAGGGGGAAGAAGATAAATCTGTTTCCGATTTCCGGCACAAAGCGGCAGAGCCACAGGTACACAAAGGAGTCGGTAATGGAGGAGAAGAGGAAAGCGCCGTACACCCTTGTTGACACCATGGAGGCAAGCTTTCCCACCGCCTTTGGCCACGCGCTCATGTCCACATTCATCACCCACAGGAAAAGAACGGGAGAAAGCAGCGCGTTCTGAAGGCTCTCATAGGTGTAGCGGTAGCTGGCGCCGGCGTGACCGAAGAAGGGGGAGGAAGGCTCGTACACGAAATAGTTATATGCGGAAAAGCCCAGAAGCAAAGCGAGGAATAAAAGGCCGCACTTTTTTGCGCTGACACGGGGTCTGTACTCACCGAAGTATGCGCCGATAAAGTAGAACATCAAAGGCCAGATACGCTGCCACCAGTAGGAGTTGAGATTGACAAAGGCGTTGAGGAAGGAGAAGGGTGTGGCAGAGAGCAAAAAGAAGCTGATTATAAGGATGCGCTTATGCCCCCGGTGGGCGATATTGTTGTAGCTTAAATTGAGGAAGGGGATGAGCAGGAAAAGCCCGTTGTACATCAGCACATACCAGGCGTACTCACTGGCGCCGTAGTTGACAAGGGCGGAGAAAATCTCCCTCAGGCTCATCACCTGACCCAAATAGAAGCGGCTGTACAGAAGGTTGAGGACACTTGTGAGCACATACATCTCATAAAGCTTCAGTATGCCCAGATAGTAGCTGGAGGATATGGTCTTCCTATACTGGAAATAGCCGTTGAGCATGACGAAGATGGAAAGGGAGCACATGAAAAGATTGCGCGCCGCGTCCGCAAAAAAGGCAGCCAGACCCGTATACCTGGCGTTGAAAATATCGCAGTGGGTATAAAAATGTATGCCCAGCACAAAAAACAATGCAAGACAGCGGATAATATCCATATTCATGTCACGCTTGACGCTTACGGCTTTGCTCATAAATTTACTCTCCTTCTATCTCAGCCGGAAAAGCTCCGGCACAGGTGTCTTACACAGCAGCGCTCACATTCGGGCTTTCTCGCCGGACACACCGCCCTGCCGTGGAGCACAAGGCAGTGGCAGAAGTCGGAAGAATGTTCCGGCGGCAGCAGCTTTCTCAGCTCCATTTCTATCTTCACCGGGTCTTTCAGATCATCCACTATGCCCATGCGGTTTGTAAGGCGTATGCAGTGGGTGTCCACCACGGTAGAGCCGGGGATTTTGAACACATCCCCAAGGATGAGGTTCGCGGTCTTTCGCCCCACGCCGGGCAGAGCCGTCAGCTCCTCCATGGTGGAGGGGACTTTCCCGCCGTGCTTTTCAAGGAGCATCCGGGCGCAGTTTACAAGGTCTCTGGCCTTGGCCCGGTAAAAGCCCGTGGAGTGCACGTACTTCTCCACTTCCTCCACCTCCGCCTCGGCAAAGGCCTCCAGCGTGGGGAAACGCTCAAAGAGGGCGGGCGTTATCTTGTTCACCCGCTCGTCGGTGCACTGAGCCGCAAGGCGCACAGAGAACAAAAGCTCATAGTCCTTCCGCCAGTCCAGTGTGCAGTCCGCCTGGGGGTACTCCGCCAGCAACAGCCGGACTATCTCATTTATCTGCTCCTGTGTACGCATAGGCTCACCCCGCTTTTTATATTTCTTCAAGTATAACGGCAAGGGCGGCTTTCGTCAATAAAAAGCAAAATCCCTGCGCCGGAACTGGCGCAGGGATCGTTGTCACTTATATCTGACCCAGGGTGTGTAAAACTCAAATATCACGCAGTGGCGGCCCTTTTCGCTTTTTGCTTCGTGAGAGGTCCAGCCCACCTTCATAGCGCCCAGAAGCTCGGCAAAACGGATGCTCAGGGGCCTGGGGCCTATTTTGTAGGCGATGAAGTGGGGGCGGGTGATGAGGTTTGTAAAGCCATAGCTCAAAGCAAATTTAAGCAGGGGGTTGAGGCTCTTCTGATAGTCCTCCACGGGCATTGCCAGCTGACCGCGCAGATAGTCGGGGGCGTTTTTCCTGAACCAGCGGACGATACCCGGATGGAAGCTCTCCACACAGAAAATACCGTCATAGTAGTCGAGAATATCCCGGGTCTTCTCGCAAAGCTCATTGTTGCGGCGGCCGCCTTTAAGCTCCACGATGAGGTTGGAGCGTCCGTCCACCAGCTTCAGAACCTCGGTAAAGAGGGGAATGGTATATTCCGTGCCGCAGAGGGAGAGAGTCTTGAGCTCGGCATAGTCCAGCTCGTCCACCCGCTTGTCCACGCCGCAGACCCGGTTTAAGGTGTCGTCGTGGAAAACCACTACCTGTCCGTCCTTTGAAAGCTGAACATCCAGCTCTATACCGTAGCCCAGCTCGGCGGCAAGGCGGAAGGCCTCAAGGGAGTTTTCCGGCACGGACTTGTCCTTGAGGTGAAGCCCTCTATGGGCGCAGTTGAGGCCCATGAACGGCTCTTTCCGGCTGCGGGGAGCTTTGCCGGGGGCCAGCATTATAACAGGCAGCGCCGCCGCAGCGGCAGCCACACCAATAGCAACAGCATGAATTTTTTTCACTGTGATCTCCTCCGGAAAGGGAAAATGATTTTTCTTATTTTAACACCACATATATGGCCGCGTCAATTTATCCCTTGTAAAACTTTGCGCAGCATAGTAAAATCAATAGGCTGTTTTTTTATTTTGGAGAGCGAAATTTGGAGAGTGAAAAAATGAAACTTAACAACAAACGCACAGTCCTTGTGGGTCTTGCTTTTTTGTCCATCAGCGCCTTCTGGCAGATGTACGACAGCATTGTACCCCTGCTCCTGACAAACACCTTCCACCTCAACGAGACTCTTTCCGGCGCAATCATGGCGGCGGACAATGTGCTGGCGCTGTTCCTGCTGCCCCTTTTCGGCGGCATTTCTGACAAAACCAACACCAGAATCGGCAAGCGTATGCCCTTTGTGCTTTTCGGCACCGGCTGCGCCGTCATCCTTCTGAACATCCTGCCCATTATTGACAACAGCTATGCAAACGACCCCAGCCCCTTCAAGCTGGCTTCCTTTGTGGTGGTGCTGGGCGTGCTTCTTGTGGCCATGGGCACCTACCGTTCCCCTGCCGTGGCCCTTATGCCCGATGTCACCCCCAAGCCCCTGCGCTCCAAGGGCAACGCCATCATAAACCTGATGGGCGCTGTGGGCGGCATTATCTATCTGGGCGTGGCTGCCGTCATGTACCCCACCGCCAAGGTGGAGGGCCTTGAGCACGTAAACTACCAGCCCCTTTTCATCGTGGTCAGCGCAATTATGTTTGTGGCGGTCGCAGTGCTCTTCCTTACCATAAAAGAGCCCAAGCTCACCGCCGAGAACAAAGCCCTTGAGGCGGAGCATCCGGAGTGGAATCTCTCCAGGGACGACGGCTCCGGCAATGAGGTGCTGCCCAAGCCCGTAAAGAAGTCCCTGGCCTTCCTGCTTTTGTCCATTGCCTTCTGGTTTGCAGGCTACAACGGCGTTACCACATGGTTTACAACCTACGTCAGCGTTGTCATGGGCGAGGGTCTTGGCGGCGCATCCACCTGCCTTCTGGTTGGTACTGCCGGCGCTATAATCTCCTATATCCCCATCGGTGCTCTGGCCTCAAAGTTCGGCCGCAAGAGCATGATACGCTTCGGCGTGTGCCTTCTGACCGCCTGCTTTGTTGTGGGCTTCCTGCTGACCCACGGCAAGAGCGAGATACAGCCCATCCTCTATGTGGTGTTTGCGCTGGTGGGTCTTGCATGGGCCTCCATCAACGTAAACTCCCTGCCCATGGTGGTTGAAATGTGCAAGGGCAGCGATATCGGCAAGTTCACCGGCTACTACTACACCGCCTCCATGACCGCACAGGTGCTCACCCCCATGCTGGCAGGCACTCTCATGCGCCACATCAGCTATCAGGTTTTGTTCCCCTACGGCGCTTTCTTTGTGGCATGCAGCTTTGTGACCATGCTCTTTGTCCGCCACGGCGATGTGAAGGCCGAGGCCAAGGGCGGTCTTGCCGCCTTTGAGGACATGGACGACTGATATAATCCATAATCTGTCACACCGGACTTTATGTTTTCCGGTGTGACAGACAGCAAACAGGTGAAATCTTATGAAAAACCGAATTCTTGGAACTTTTCTGCTGATTTTATGCACAATGATATGGGGCATGGCCTTTGTTGCCCAAAGCGTGGGCATGGACCATATAGGCCCCTTCACCTTTCAGGCTGTGCGCTGCTTTCTGGCAGTGATCGGCCTTCTGCCGGTTTGTGTGCTTACAGACCGCTTCAAAAATGACGGCAAAAGCTTCCTTGAACGCTGGAGCGACAAAAAGCTGTGGAAAGCCGGCATTTTTTGCGGCATCCCCCTTTTTCTCGCCTGCAATCTCCAGCAGATGGGGCTTATTGATACGGATGCGGGAAAGTCCGCTTTCCTGACCGCCATGTACATAGTTATAGTTCCCGTGCTGGGTCTCTTTCTCAAGCGCAAGCCCTCGAAAATGCTTCTGGTATGCATCGCGTTGGCTGTGGCAGGGCTTTACTGCCTGAGCTGTGTGGGCGTGACGCAGATAAACACCGGCGATCTTCTGCTGCTGGGCTGTGCCTTCGCCTTTGCGGTGCAGATCATCATGGTGGACCTTCTGGGTCTGGATGTGGACGCTTTGCGGCTGAATATGATCCAGGCGCTGGTGTGCGCTGCGCTCTCCGCTGTGCTGATGCTCTTTGCCGAAACACCCACCTGGCAGTCTATAAGCCAGTGCTGGCTTCCTCTGGCATACGCAGGCTTTTTGTCCATGGGCGTGGCCTACTATTTGCAGATTATGGGGCAAAAGTTTCTGGAGCCCTCGGCCGCATCCATACTTCTTAGCATGGAGTCGGTGTTCGCGGTGATCTTTGGCGCACTGTTCCTGCATGAGACCATGACCTCCTGGGAAAGACTGGGCTGTGTGCTCATGTTTGCGGCTGTGATTTTGTCACAGGTAAAATTCAGGGAAAAAGCGTAAATATATCATAAGTACGGAAAAATGGGCGTGCTGCTTTGTTTTTGCAGCACGCCCATTTTTGGCATATTCCGGCTCAGTCCATAAGCTCGTCGCATATGACCTTGAGAATATTGTCAAACTTTTCCACATCCTCAGGAGGAAAATGCTTTTCTATCCGCGCTATGACGGTTTCCTCATAGCTTGAGAAAATGTCCATATATCTGTGGTACTTCTCGGACAGCACCAGATGATACTCGCGCCTGTCGGTCTGGGAGTTCTGGCGGACAAGATAGCCCTTCTTTATAAGGTTATTGACCTTGTATGTGGCATTGGACTGGGAAATGTTCAGAAAATCCGCAAACTGACCCACTGTGGGATTGTCAAGCATCTTGATGACCTCCAGAGAAAAGGCCTCCATGGCGGACAGGGAACCGTCCCTCTCACGCACCAGCTCAAAAACACCCTTGTAAAAGCGCAGCTTGAACTTATCGTATACGTTTATGAAGTTCTCTTTCAGCATCGGCGTTACCTCCCACCAGTTCTCTGGTATTTTACTCCATTCCGGAATTTTTGTAAACAAAAATAATCCCAAGAGTTTCTTTGTATAAACTGTGAATTTTAACATGGTCTCCGGGCGAAACTATTGACAAAGCAAGCTCTCGGTGGTATATTAGCACTCGAAATGAAAGAGTGCCAACAGTCGCAGGGCGAGAGTGCTAAATTGCAGACGGCAGGTAGAGATATGGCCATAAGCGAGAGAAAAAAGAAAATACTTGCAGCGGTTGTTGAGGAGTACATCCGCACCGCAGAGCCGGTGGGCAGCAAGGCCATCGCACAGACGGCGGGGCTGGGCTGCTCCTCCGCAACCATCCGCAATGAGCTGGCAGAGCTTGTGAACATGGGCTACCTTGAGCAGCCCCACACCTCCGCAGGCCGCGTGCCCACTCCCATGGGCTACCGTATGTACGTAAACGAGCTGATGCAGATGCAAAAGCTCTCCCTTGAGGAGACCGAGGAGATAAACCAGAGGCTCAACACCAAGCTTCAGGAGCTGGACGACACCATAAGTCAGGTCAGCCGCCTGGCCTCCCAGCTGACGGATTATCCGGCCCTGGCCCTTACTGCCCAGTCAGCTGTGACCATAAAGCGCTTTGACATTATCTACGTGGATGCCAACACCTTCATAATCGTGGCAATGATGTCAAATAACACGGTGAAAAACAAGCTGGTGCGTCTGCCCGTGTCGGTAAACGAGGGGCTGATGAAAAAGCTTTCCGCTCTTTTCAACGCAAACTTCACCGGCATATCCGAGGATCAGATAACGCCGCTTCTCATAAATTCCACGGAGCGTGCCGCAGATGATACAATGGGCATCACCTCTGTCATTGCCTCCTTCGCCATTGAAATTCTTTCCGAGGCCGATAAGCCCATGGCCTTTGTGACGGGCGAAAACAGGCTTCTGAATCAGCCCGAGTACAGAGACCCGGATAAGGCCCACAAGCTCATGAGCTATCTTTCCACCGGCGGGCACATTCTCCCCCCGGCGGACAATATGGCAGGCAGCGAGGAAGTGCGGGTGCTCATCGGTCCGGAGAACGTGGCTGAGGAGCTTAAGGACTCCAGCGTTGTGATAGCAAGCTACGACGCCGGGGACAATACACGCGGGCTTATCGGTGTGGTCGGCCCTACGAGAATGGACTATTCCGCCGTTGCCGCAAAGTTGAGCTTTCTGGCTGCCGGACTTTCAAGGCGGCTGGGCGGCGGCGAGGCCCCGGTTGAGGGAATGCACAATAAACTGATAATCAAGGGAGATGATCCGATTGAGCATAGATAATGAAAAAAAGGATATGGCTCAGCAGGAGACCGAAGTCAAAGAAGAGGTCTGCGCCGAGGAAATAAAGTCCGACGAAATAAGCTCTGAAGAGACTACGGCAAAGGACGAAAAGGGCGACAAGAAGTCCAAAAAGGACAAGAAAAACGCGAAAAAGACCGAAGAGACCGAAAAAGAGGAAGACGTCGTTCAGGTACAGCTCAGCCCTGAGATGGCCGCAATGACGGATAAATATCTGCGTGTCTGCGCTGAGTATGATAACTTCCGTCGCCGCTCCCAAAAGGAGAAAGAGGCCCTCTACGGCGACATAAAGGCCGATGTGCTTTTGAAGTTTCTGCCCGTGTACGATAATCTGGTGCGGGCGCTCAACCAGCCTACGGAGGATGAAGCCTACCGCAAGGGCGTTGAGATGATAATGAACCAGTTCGTCGCCACCATGGAAAAGCTGGGCGTGGAGAAGATTGAAAGTCTCGGCCACAGCTTTGACCCCAACTTCCACAACGCCGTAATGCACGTGGACGATGAGGAAAAGGGCGAGAACGAAATTGTGGAAGTTTTTCAGGAAGGCTTCAAAACAGGCGATAAGGTCATCCGCTTCGCCATGGTCAAGGTTGCAAACTGAGAAAACTCAGTTTCACATATTAAGGTATAGTATATAATTTTCATTCATCATACAGGAGGAATATAAAATGGGTAAAATCATAGGAATAGATCTTGGTACCACCAACAGCTGCGTCGCCGTTATGGAAGGCGGCGAGGCCGTAGTTATCGCAAACGCAGAAGGCGCACGCACCACTCCCTCTGTGGTGGCTTTCGCAAAGACCGGCGAGCGTATGGTAGGTCAGGTCGCAAAGCGCCAGGCCATCACCAACCCCGACCGCACCATCTCCTCCATCAAGCGTGAGATGGGCTCTGCCTACAAGGTCACCATCGACAACAAGGCATACACTCCCCAGGAGATTTCCGCAATGGTTCTTCAGAAGCTGAAGGCCGATGCAGAGGCATACCTTGGCGCCACCGTCACCGAGGCCGTCATCACCGTTCCCGCATACTTCACCGACGCTCAGCGTCAGGCCACCAAGGACGCAGGCAAGATTGCCGGTCTCGAGGTAAAGCGTATCATCAACGAGCCCACCGCAGCAGCTCTGGCTTACGGTCTGGACAAGGAAACCACCCAGAAGGTCATGGTTTACGACCTGGGCGGCGGCACCTTCGACGTTTCCATTCTGGAGATCGGCGACGGCGTCGTAGAAGTTCTGGCTACCTCCGGCGATACCCACCTGGGCGGTGACGACTTCGACCAG
>JAFTXM010000113.1 GCA_017465025.1 Oscillospiraceae bacterium | reverse complement strand
GCTTGTGTCAAAGCCCCCTATATCCAGACTCTCCATCGGATAACAGCAGCCAAACATTGCCAGCATGTTGCTTACGTTCGACGTATTGAAGGTATTGAGACCTTTCATCTCCCTCAGCTCGTTGCAAAGATAAAACATATACGCCATGTCCCGGACCTTGGCCGTATTGAAGCTGCTGAGGTCTACGCCGGTGAGTTTACTGCAATAAAGGAACATGGAATTCATGCTCAATGCATCGGAGGTATCCAGCAACGTCATGCCGTTTATGGTGGTCAGGCCCTTGAAGTTTGCAAACATGGAGTTGGGATAATCTCCCGTCTTTATATAGCCCTGACCGTTGCCGGACACTATTACATCGCTGCCGATGCGGTATGCGGTCACACTGCCGTCGCTGTAATATGAGGCATCCCAGGATTCATTCTCAGCACCTGTGGGGGTGTAGCTGTCAACGAAGCTTACTGTGAGGATATTCTCCTTGTTGTAGCTGCTCCTGTACCAGCTCCCGTAATTGCTCATCACAGGTCTGGGCGTTTTTATGCTTATACTCACATTGGCAGTCTTGGTGATGCCGTTCTCGGCATAGGACACAGTGACGCTTGTACTGTTGGAGTTAAAGTTGCTGCCCCCTGCAATGCTGTAGTTTGTTACGGCTGCGCTGCTGCCATCAGCATAGTATGCTGTTACCACCATGCCTGTTGGGTCAAAGCTTTCCCCTGCCAGATACTCTGTTTTGGTGGGTGCTGATGTGATCCCAATACCGGTGAGAGGATTATCTGTAAGGCTGAGAGTAAAGGTCAGGATATCTGTAAATCTTCCGGACGTGTTGGGATAGTCTCTGACGCTTATACCTATTGTAGATATCTTCCCGGATGCAAGGTCTGCGGCCTTTGCGCTGATGATGGTGCTGCCGGGGCTGACCGCCCGTCCGTCACAGAACACCTCAAAAGGTATGGCGCTGTTGGCATTAAGCTCATTTCTCAGGATAAAACCATCCTCGGAGTTGAGGCTGACACTTGCCTTTTTGCTCATGGGTATACTGCCGTACAGCTTTATCTGAGTATTCTGGGATGTGTTGAGATTAAGGCTCTGGGGTATCTCCATTATTACATTTGCTTCCTCCGCAAAGGCAGGGATCATAAGTAATACAGAAAAAATAAGCAGAGCTATAAAAGTGAATGAGATTTTTCTCATGTAGTCCTCCATATAGACCAAGGCACCCATCGTATTTGATGGGTGCCGTATGTGTTTATCAGGTATTGGGGATAAGGGCAAAGGAGAAGGTCAGGGTATCGGTATAGGTACCTGCGGCCTTGGGTACGCCCACAGTCACGCCCACCTTACCCTCAAAGCCAAGATTTGCACTCTCGGCATCCACGGTCTCAAGGATGACCTTGCCGTCAGCGGAGTTGGGATTCTTTACTTCGCCCTTGTAGGAGAGAGTGTAGGCCAGAAGCTGACCACCGGCGCTGTTGTAAAGACGGTAGCTCTTGAGGTTGTCATCGTAGTTTCTGCCGGCGTTGACGCTCATCTGAATGGACTGGTTGCCGGGGATCACAGAACCGGGCTTGATGCCGATGTCCATTTCACCGGTCTTGGTATTGGGGTCTACTACAAGGCCGTTGCCGCCGTCGGGGACAAGGACTACATAGTTTGCATCAACGGTGTACTCCACTTCCATGTTCTGACTGGCAGGGGTATCTGCAAAGGCAAGGACTCCCATGGTGAGAAGCATGGTCAGGGCGAGAAACAGGGAAACAAATCTTTTCATTCAAATATCCTCCTTATTATTCAGCGATTATTACGGTTTTGATCTCGGCGTTATTGGTCTTGCTTTGGTCGTCTACCCTATAGGGCTGGACAAGGACAGTAGCTTCATAAGTACCGGGTTCCAGAGGCTTTGTAAGCTTGAGCTTCAGGGCACTCTTGCCTGCGGGGATGAGGCCGGTTTCAGCAATAGGCTCGTTCTCACCATCAAGGGTGATAGTGAAAGCAAGGTCGTACTTGCCTTCGTTTTCATCCGGGTTCTTGAGGTTCACATCCACAGTAGTCTCATTGGCGGCTACATTGATGCTGCCCCAGCCGGGGATGGATATGCCGCCGTCGCTTTTCTCAAGCTCCTCAATCTCCGGCTCAACAAATGTGCCGGAGTCAGGGTCTACTGTAAGACCTACTCCGGCACTGTCGTTATTCTTGAAATTTGAGAATTTCACGCACAGGATCACGGCTATGATGACTGCCGCAATTACAAGGGCTTCTATGGTGTATCTGACCATATTATTCTTAAACATCGGTTTTTCCTTCTTTCGTTTTGATGTAGTGGTAGACGATGAGCAGCACAAGCAGGCTCAGGGCAAGTACTACCACTATGGCAAACACCGGAGCGTCATCGCCGGTTCTGACGATGTCCTTATTGACTAAAGGCGTAGGCAGCGGTGTTATGCTGGGGTATGCGGTGGGTTTGGGCGTTGCCGTGGGGACAACAAAGGTGGGTGTAGGCGTGGGCGGCGGCAGCATTTCTGCTGTGACCACAAAGCTTATGGGCATGTCCCAGGTATAATCCGCCAGTGCCGTTATTCCTGTTGCAAGGCAGAGCGCCACGCACAATACAGAAACGATAAGCTTTCTAAGTTTTGATTTTTTCATTTTACCTCCTTCTCAGAATAATAAAGTTTGGGTTTATCCCCCCTTTCCTTAGTAAGATTTTCGTGCATCACCTCCTCTCATTGCCTGGTTCTATCTCTATGTCTTTTCGCAGAGTTGAGCGGCTCTCGTCAAAGGGGCAGACCGTGTAGACACAGAAACGCTCTGTCCAGTGGGGCCGATGATGGCGGCAGTCACTGCACTCTTCATAGATGCCGGGTACTCCGCTGCTGAAATGATCAAAGCCAGGCTTTGATTGCATAAGCTTCTCAAAGGCCCGGCTGCTGCCAGATGTGAAATACATGCACGCTCCTTTCTGCGGTTTTGGGCATAAAAAAAGAGCCCCAAAGGGCTCTTGATTGTTGAATCACCAATATGCTGTCTGATTTTACGTTTGTAAACCTCATAGTAGATTAACCGTTGATAACATTTTCTTTGGAAATATACTCAAACTTCATCCATTGATAATCCTCGCACATTCTTCCTTGAGTTTTTTCTACGATGGAAATTGGGTCATAGTGGTCAAGCCCGAGAGATTTCAGCAAAGAGTCTTTATTTCCACGTGTTTCGGGAAAGCATCGCTCTCTGAGGAATATTTCAAAGTCTTCCCATTTTGGATGCTCCAATATGCCAAAAGCACGGTGTATAAGGTCATCCGTCTTGTTTTGTATCCAGATTTTCTCATTAAGAAAATCCACATCTATTATGGTACAAATCTCATCTCTATTCATGTACGTAATGTGCATAGTACATCCTGACGTAATGCCATTTTCGTGGTCTAACTTAGTAGCACACTTCGCATCATTTGTCAGTCCAATTATCATCAAACCATCCTTTCGTATAAACACAAGCCTTACCCATCAATAATCACGACCGGCACGCCGCACTTTCTCGCATAATAAATAGTATTCTTTGTTCCGCCGCTTTCTCCGTTGAAAACTGCAATAACTCTGGCTGCGTGATCAATCATCCACTCGTTTCTTTTCTGAAAGCAGTATCTATTATAGCCTTCACAGATATATCTCACAAGGTCTGCTTCCTGCAACACTTTCCTATACTGGTCCCGCCATACAGAGCTCCAACCATTTTCAAATCCCTCAAATGGGCAAGCACATATAAGTCGGATACTACTGTTATTCCTTCTCAGCTTCAGCACTATCTGAGCCGCCCATAGGTCGACTCCCCTCGCCATTCCTGTGATAAATACATACAATCCATCATCAATGGCTGTTTTTATCTGACGCTCAAGCGCTCTCTTAATATATGTCTCTCCACGTGTAAGTTTTTCAGGTCTGTGTCCGGTAAAACAGCAGCGGTGCATTCGCTTTTCTATTTCTGTCACATGGCATCACTCCCTAACATTTTATATCCTACTTGAGTTGTATTTGCGCTACACATCATAAGTATAATACATCTCATCTTGGACGTAAAATAGTTATAAGAAAGGTGGTGATGCTATGGATACGTACGCACGTCTCCAGCAGCTTTTGCGTGAGCGCGGATGGACTGAGTACAAGCTGTCAAAAGAATGTGGATTGGCACACTCTACCATTGGCAATATATTCCGTAGAAATACAGTTCCCTCTGTGGCGACCCTTGTGACGATATGCAAGGGATTCGGCATCACTATGTCTCAGTTCTTTGCCGATACTGATATGGTAGAGCTTACACCGGATGTAAAAGAGCTATTCGACTCGTGGATTTGCCTGACACCAAGTCAGAAAGCTGCCGCTTTACAAATGCTCAAAGCAATGAGCCATGATAACGACAAATAAGGAGCCTGAGCTCCTTATTTTCTTTTCTATGCCCTGTGCCGAATTATATCTATTCGGCACTATTTTCATACCATTCCCGGAAGTTTTGGCGAAAGTTTTCCGGAATTGAAGTACCGGCGCGTATTAGCGTGTGTAGGGGAAAATTTTCAACCCAAAACTATAAATGTGCCGTAATGGGCATAATATCCGGGGAGGGAACTTATGGAAAATACGCAGACCCGGCAATATCTGATGGACAATGGAACCATCAGCATTTGCAGACATTTTACAGAGAAAGCGTCCCCGGAGGACGTTATAAAAAAAGCTGTGGTAAGAGATTCAAAAGAGCCTGATTTTTTGACAAAAAGCCAGAGAAATGGTAAAATAAGCATGAATTTAAGACAAAATGCTGCGTCAGTTTAGGAGGGCTGACCAACAGCAATGAAAAAATTCAGACAGGTTATTTCCATAGCATTTATATATCTCAGGCTTTCAAACGAGGATAAGCGACAGGGTGAATCCGGAAGTATCACCAACCAGCGCAAAATACTGGAAAACTACTGCAAGACCCACAACATCATCATTGCAAACGAGTTTGTGGACGATGACTACTCCGGCGGCAACTTCAACCGCCCCGGCTTCAAGGCCATGCTTCAGGCTCTGGACAAGGACAGCAAGGTCAACATGGTTATCACCAAAGACCTTTCCCGTCTGGGCCGTGACATGAGTGAGTCCAGCTACTACGCTGAGCGCTACTTCCCTGAACGCGGTATACGTTACCTTGCCATATACGATAACTTTGACTCGGAAGAGGACAACTTCCTCGCCCCTTTCCAATTTGCAATCAATGACGTATATCTGAGGGATTCATCCAAGAAAATCAAGACTGCACTTCACACCATGATGGACAGAGGTGAATATTGCTTCCGTGCCCCCTACGGCTACAAAAAAAGCCCGGACAATAATCATTTGCTGATACCCGATGAAGAGACTGCGCCGGTAGTAAAACGCATCTTCAGTATGGCCGCCAAAGGCTACTCTACATGGGCAATTGCCGAAGCGCTTACAAAGGACCACATCTATCCCCCGCTTAAATACCGCGTGCTCAAACTGGAGGGTATAAACTCAGGCAATGCCGCCATTATGAGCAACGAGTGGAACAACACAACTGTAAAGCGCATACTGAAAGCGCCCGTGTATCTGGGTCACACCGTACTGGGCAGGACAAAGAAGGTCAGCCCAAAATCTGACGTGAAGCTGGACCTTCCGAAAGATCAGTGGCGTATTACCCTCAACACCCATGAGCCTCTTGTCAGTCCGGAAATCTATGAGAGATCCACGAAGTATCTGGGGAAACGGCGCAAGGAGAACGAGCAGTACGAGCATGTGCGAAAAAGCGTGTTCGGCGGCATCAGCTACTGTGCCAGCTGCGGTGCTGCCATGTGCAGCAGCGGCACGGTCTACAACGGTGAACGGGAAAAGTACTGGTATCTCACCTGCCAGAATATACCCAAGCGCAGCAAGAACCACTGCGAACACGGCGCAAGAATAAAGTACGATATTCTCAGTCAGGCCATCCTAAACGAGCTTAACGAGCTTATCAGTCTCACCGATGAGCAGAAACGGAAAATAACCCTTGAGGCCATGGAGGCCGCCGGGGATATGACCGTAAGGCGTGAACTAGAAAAGCGTATCGCCGCCTGCAATGAGCGTCTGGATGCCATTGACGGGCTAACCATGAAGATCTATGAGGATATGTACGCTGGCCGTATCGAAGAGGACAGAGCCCACAGGCTTCTGGACAAGTACAAGGCGGAGAGCGACGACATTGCGAAGACGATAAAGGATCTTGAGTCCCAGAAACAGGAGGTTGATGAGACCAAGGCGGCCTATGACCGTTTCTTTGCCCTGACCGAGCGATACAGCCGTATTGACCGACTGACTCCGGAGCTTCTCAGCACCTTCATCGAGCGCATTGAGATCGAGCCCAAGCGTTATCCGCCGGGGGTGGAGGTCCACGCAAGGAGCAAAATACCCTATGAGCAGACCATCCATATCTACTACAAGTTCATCGGTGAAAGGCCTGAAATTTTGAAAAATGAGCCCGCATAAGGGGCTTCAAACCTTTAAGATGTAAAAAATACATCCGCATGGCATTTTCAGAACCCAGTATTCATGCGGCTTCAGAGTGCCTAAGATGTAAGAAATACATCCAGAGAAGTCGGCGTTAACCTGAAGAACGGTTACAACGGTGACCTTACCAGCCGTCAGGCCGGTTCCGTCGGTGGTCAGATGGTCAAGAAGATGATCGAGGCTTACGAGAACGGTATCAAGTAAAAGCGAGCATCATTACAAAAAAATTCAGGAGAGCTTTATGCCCTCCTGAATTTTCCTTTGTCTGATTTAATCCTTATATTCAAACATCAGATCGTACATACTGACGGTGTCGCCGTCTTTGACTCCCATCTGCTCCATGCGCTCATACACGCCGGCCTCACGCAGAATTCGGTCAAAGTACATACGGCTTTCATAGTCTTCAAAATTGATGCGGGCCACAAGTCGCTGAAGCCAGGGGCCTTCCACGATCCACATATCGTCAAAGTGCTCGATGCTAATGTCTTCCGAGGTGTCCACCACGTGTTCTGGAGGAACATAGTCCGCCTCGTAGCTTATCACGGGAGGCAAAGTTGCAAGCAAGCCGGAGCAGGCCTTCACAAGCTCCCTTGTACCGGTATGAGCAGCGGCGCTCATCTCGAAAAACTGATAGCCAAGCTCCTCAACATGGGCTTTGAGCCGCTCAATATTCTCCCGGTCATCGCCAAGAATATCACACTTGTTGGCAGCAACCAGCTGTGGACGTGTGGCAAGCTCGGGACTATACTCGGCAAGCTCGGCGTTGATAGCGTCAAAATCCGCCACCGGGTCACGGCCTTCACTGCCGGAGACATCCACCAGATGCACTAAGAGACGACAGCGGTCTATATGGCGAAGAAAATCATGGCCAAGCCCCGCACCCTCGGACGCGCCCTCGATAATGCCGGGGATATCCGCCATGACAAAGGAAACGCCCTCATCCACATACACAACGCCAAGATTTGGGAACAGCGTGGTAAAATGATAATTTGCAATTTTGGGGTGAGCACGGCTGACGACAGAAAGCAGGGTGGACTTGCCCACATTGGGAAAGCCTACCAGCCCAACATCCGCCAAAAGCTTAAGCTCAAGAGTAATATCGTGGCTCTCTCCGGGCAGACCGGGCTTTGCAAAGCGTGGTACCTGACGGGTGGGCGTGGCAAAATGCATATTGCCCCAACCGCCACGGCCGCCTTTGGCAACGGTGAAATTTTCACCTGTGGACATGTCGTGCATTATAGCGCCGGTCTCTGTATCACGGACGATGGTGCCACGGGGAACTTTTATATAAAGCGTCTCTCCGTCCTTGCCGTAGCAGCGCTTTGCCCCGCCGTTATTGCCATTGCCGGCAACGTACTTGCGCTTATAGCGAAAGTCCATAAGTGTGGACATATTGTCGTCCACCACAAAGACCACGCTACCGCCACGCCCGCCGTCGCCGCCGTCCGGGCCGCCTGCGGCAACGTATTTTTCACGGTGGAAAGAAACTGCGCCGTCGCCGCCCTTACCGGCGTGGACACTTATTCTGGCTTTATCAACAAAAGAAGTTGCCATACTTGCACTCCTCCTATCTTCGGATAAAATGCTAAAAAAACAGACCGGAGCATATTGTCCGGCCTGTTATGGTCTTTTACTGAGCGATTTCTTCGTAAACAGAGACCTTCTTGCGGTCCTTGCCCATGCGCTCGAACTTCACCTTGCCGTCGATCAGAGCGAACAGAGTGTCGTCCTTACCCTTACCCACGTTGGTGCCGGGGTGGATCTTGGTTCCGCGCTGTCTGACAAGGATATTGCCGGCGAGAACAAACTGTCCATCGGCTCTCTTGGCGCCAAGACGCTTAGACTCACTGTCGCGGCCGTTCTTGGTAGAACCCATACCTTTTTTATGTGCCATTAAGGTTATCCTCCATTAGTCATATTTTGCGGAACAAATCAGGCGTTGATAGCTTCGATCTGGACCTTGGTGTAGGGCTGTCTGTGGCCCTGAGTTCTGCGGTAGCCCTTTTTGGGCTTCATCTTGTAGACGCGAACCTTTGCGCTCTTGCCGTTCTTCACGACATTTGCGGTAACGCTTGCGCCTTCAACAACAGGTGCGCCGAACACTGCGGTCTCACCGTCGATGACGGCCAGAACCTGCTCGAACTTAACAGTCTCGCCTGCGGCTGCGTCCATCTTCTCAACGAAGATAACGTCGCCCTCTGCAACGCGGTACTGCTTGCCACCGGTAACGATGATAGCATGCTTCATGTAGATTTTCCTCCCTCTTTTCAGGTCTCGCTCTTGAGGTGCGGGAGCAGCCCGACTTGTCTACCCCTTCAATGCGGCCTAAAGAGAATAACATGAAAAGCCTGTCCTGTCAACAGTTTTTGGCCTATATTTTGTTGTTTTTTTCAGCTTTTTCAGCCTACAGCCTCAATATCATCGTCAATAAGGGTATAGGAGCCGTCAAGCCCGCTGCGGCTTATGAGCTTGGTGTGCTCCACGCCTGCGCCATCCGTATATCTGAGCATCAGGTCGGGAATACCCTCAGGCACAATAATATCCAGCTGTAAGAGGCAGTCCTCCATGTAGCTGCACGCCCAGAGCTGAGCCGTTTCATAAAATCTGTCTGCATAACTGACTTTTGAAAGGCGGATATCATAGACTGTACCCTCTGCCACAAGGCAAAGCTGCTCACCCTCGGCGTCTACCGTGACCCGGTCGATTATCTGCGCGGAGCCTTCTGCAATCGCGCTTTGCGGCAGGACACTGAAGCTGCCCTCACCGGCTTTTTCCGCAGGAAGCCATCTGGCATCTATATAGGCGGCAAGCTCGCTGTAGGGAATTATAAACTCGCAGATACCGGCAGCGTATGGGCCAAGCTCATAAATATCCGAAAAAACAACCATTCCCTTATCGCCCAGATACCAGCTGCCTTCACGGATCAGGGCCGCCAGAGCATCGGAGACCGGACCTTCAAAAAAGTTTTCTTCTGCCACTCTCTCGGAGTAATAGCCTCCCTCGTCTGCTTCATAGAGGGAAAGCATATATGTGTGCAGGAAGCTTTTAAAGGCATCAGCATCCGGCGAGAGCATATCCAAAGTAATGCGCTCCCCGGATACGGTATCAAAAACATAGGCTCTGTCCACATAATTGCCGTGAGCCCCGCCGATAAAGTCCTGAATATTATATCTGAGACTGAGAATTTTTTCATCCCCTCTGGGAACCTTGACCGTGTAACCGTAGAAATACGGCAGAGGGCTGCTCTCTTCCCCGGTATTGACCATATAGGTGTAATTATCCGTGGCCATTTCAAGATAGATATTCACACCGCTGTGAGTGCCGAACCCATAGTCATTTCCTGTCTGATAGGTTTCATTTATGTGGGCAATATGCTCGTTAATGACTGCGCTGATTTCATCTCTGCCTTCCACATACACCACAGGCAGCTGATAAGAATATTCCAATATGGGCTCCGTGCCGTGCTGTGGGTCCAAAAAGGTCTCGCTGTATGAGCTTATATTGACAATAACATGCTCTGCCGCCAAGGGTTCAGGCGTGGGAAGGGGCAGCATTGTCTCCACCGGTGCACTGGTTTCCACGACTTCCTCTGCCTGCTGTTCTTTGATACTATCCACATCGGGAAGAGGCGGAAGGTCAAGCTCTTCCAGCGCTGAACAGCCAAATAAGGTGAAAGATATTGCAAGCACAAGGGCAATGCACAAAATTTTTTTCATATAGATGCTCCTTTCCGCCGCAGATCATCTTCACGGCAAGTCAAAACCTAAAATCGATTGTACAGCTTTTTGACGCAAAAAGAGGGAAATAGTTTCCATTTCATATTGGGTCGTAGGGTATATTCCTGGCAAGGGCCGCATTGGTATATCGCTTATCTTCCGTGACCTCTTTTATCACATCAATCCAGGGTGGAATAAAAATCTGCTGCGACTCATCTGAAAGCTCTATTTCGAGAAAAGCCCTGTCGGAATAAAAAGGGAAAATATCTATTTCAAGTATCTGCCCCATATAGTCTATGCAGTACCTGTCCTTATATATTGTGCTCATGTCAGGGTCGGCAAGGCGCAAAAGAGAAAGATATTCTCCCTCCGATATTACCCGCTCCTGCTCTATCCGGCGAAGGTCTGAAAGGCGCTTTTTCACCGTGTGGGTATAAGTATACTCGCCTTCCCTGCCCCGCTTGCGGACTCTCTCGCTGCCATCTTCCGTTTTAAGATAGGTCTGCACTATATGACTCAATTCCCCGTCCCTGCCAAGACAAGCAATATCCGGCATGCGGATGAGAAATTTGCGCTCTATTTCAAACTGGTTTATATCATCCATACCAACAACCTCTGAATTATCTGACAACATTATATTATCAGCCCTTGCAAAAATCAAGCGGGGCCTGTTTTTGGAGCATCTGCACAAATCGGATTGCAAAAATTTGTCGTACAATCATCAATCCAATATTGCGAAAAATTCTGCAATGGTGTAAAATATCTGTGGTACAACCACGCCAACAATATTTTAACAAATTAGAACGGTTTGTTTAGACACAACGTTTATTTGTGACAAAAAGAAAGGGGTTAAACTATGGCAAACAGGCCAAACATACTTAAACTGGCTACAAAGATAAGCCTTGAGTCTCTCACCTACACCGGCATTACTTACAAAGACCCTGAGTACAGGATTCTCGCCCCTATAGTAGATGACGACATGTGCGAAGTAATGATGCATATGCGTCTTGAGAAAGACCGTACTCCCGAAGAGCTGGCAAGACGCTGCAAGAAAGATGTGGCATTTGTTCAGCAGCAGATCGATAAGCTGGTTGTGGCAGGTATCGTCCGCGGTCGCGTGGTTGACGGTGTGCTCAACTACTACTATCCCATCTGGGTGCCCGGCATTATGGAAGGTATTCTCTCCAACCGTGAGCAGTGCGACAGATATCCTGATCTCGGCGCCTGCTTTGAGGAATACACCCGCCGCAGACTTGAAGTGCTGGTACCCACTCTCAACTCCGGCAAGGCCGGCATGAGCTTTATGCGCGTTATGCCCGTCATGACCGCAGTTGAAAATAACTCCCGCACCGCCTCCTACGACGAGCTGAGCACCCTTATTGAGAAATCTTTCGCTTTCTCCGTAGGCCCCTGCTCCTGCCGCCGTTCCCGCCGCCTTATCGGCGAAGGCTGCGGACATCTTGAGGACGATATGTGCATCTATCTCAACGATAATGCCGTTAACTTCGTCAAGTCCGGTGCACACCGCGCCATTACCAAGGAAGAGGTGTACGAGATACTCAAGCGCGCCGAGGAAAACGGTCTTGTCCACGAGATAAACCAGACTCCCGGCTTTGAGGATGCCACCGCAATATGTAACTGCTGCGGCTGCTCCTGCTACGCCCTGCGTATAGCCGAGCTGTTCCGCTCCAAGAACGCCATCCGCTCCAACTATGTTGCCCGGGTCAACAAGGAAAACTGCGTGGCCTGCGGTCAGTGCGTGGAGCATTGCCAGACCAATGCACTGAAGCTTGGTCAGAAAAACTGCATTGACAACCCCTGCATTTCCGATGCCTATGACTCCGACCAGGCCATTCCCTGGGACAAGAAGAGCTACAACGTTGAGTACCGCACCAACAGAGAAGATGTCATGGAAAGCGGCACTGCTCCCTGTAAAGCTACCTGCCCTGCTCACATCCCCGTTCAGGGCTATATCAAGCTTGCCTCCATGGGCCGCTACAAGGAAGCTCTTGAGCTTATCAAGAAGGAAAACCCCTTCCCCGCCGTATGCGGACGTATCTGCAACAAGGCCTGTGAGGAAGCCTGCACCCGTGGCATAATCGACTCTTCCGTGGCTATCGACGATATAAAGAAGTTCATAGCCGAGAAGGATCTGGACAGCGAGACCCGCTACGTGCCCAAAATGCTCAACCAGACCGGCAGACCCTATCCCGAGAAGATCGCCGTCATCGGCGCAGGCCCCGCCGGCATGAGCTGTGCCTACTATCTGGCAGTGAAGGGCTACCCTGTGACCGTGTTTGAAAAGGAAGAGAAGCTTGGCGGTATGCTGACTCTGGGCATTCCCTCCTTCCGTCTGGACAAGGACGTTGTAAATGCTGAAATTGATATTCTCAAGGAACTGGGTGTTGAGTTCAAGTGCGGTGTTGAGGTCGGTAAGGATGTCACTCTTGACCAGCTTCGTGCCGAGGGCTACAAGGCCTTCTATCTTGGCATAGGCGCATCCAAGGGCGCTGCCATCGGCTGCACCGGCGACAATCTCCCCGGTGTGCTCACCGGCGTCGATTTCCTGAGAGACGTCAACCTTGGCAAGGAAGTTTCCGTCGGCAAGGCTGTTGCCGTTATCGGCGGCGGCAATGTGGCAATTGACGTTGCACGTACCGCAGTCCGTCTTGGAGCTGAGGATGTGAGCATCATCTACCGCCGCGGCAGAGACGAAATGCCCGCCGACGCAGAGGAAGTTGCCGAGGCCGAGGCTGAGGGCGTGAAGTTCCGCTTCCTGTCCACTCCTGTGGAGATACTGGGCGAAGGCAAGGCAGAGCAGCTCAAGGTCGAGCTTATGGAGCTTGGTGAAGCCGACGCAAACGGCCGCAGAAAGCCCGTAGCTACCGGCAAGTTTGAGACCATTCCCGTGGATTGCGTCATCTCCGCCATCGGTCAGAAGATCGACCTTTCCGGCATTGCAAACTTCCGTCTCAACCCCGATGGTACCGTAGCAGTAGCCGATATCAGCTACCAGACCTCCATCCCCGATGTGTTCGCAGGCGGCGATGTTGTGACCGGCCCCAAGTTTGCCATAGATGCAATTGCAGCAGGCAAGGAAGGCTCCATCTCCATCCACCGCTACGTACACGAAGGTCAGACCCAGTTCTACGGTCGCGACAAGCGCGAATACAAGTCTCTGGATACCTCCACCATCGCAATCTCCGTCGGTTCCTTTGACACCGCTCCCAGACAGAAGGCCGCAGGCGGCTCCGCTGCCGAGGCGAAGAAGACCTTCAAGGATCTGCGCGGCACTCTCACCGAGGAGCAGATAAAGAAGGAAGCTGACCGCTGCCTTGGCTGCGGCTGCGTGGTTATTGACGAAGACCTGTGTGTGGGCTGCGGCGTTTGCACCACTCACTGCAAGTTTGATGCCATCAAGCTGGAAAAGACCATTGACAACGTGGGCACTCCCTACTTCCGCACTCTGCTGACCGCCGTGAGCAACGCACCTCACGCCGTAGGCCGTCTGGCAAAGAAAAAGCTGGGCAAAAAGTAAAGCTGGTGACCTAATATGCATGAGATCGGCATAGTCAGAAGTATGTGCAAGACCCTTATGGATTACGCCGCGGAAAACAAAATAGAGCGTATTGAGGAAGTTGTCTGTCAGGTGGGTGAGCTTTCATTGGTCATTCCACAGTATCTTGAGGAGATTTACCCGGTCGTTGTGGCGGATATCCCGCTTCTCAAGGATGCAAAGCTCATTCTCGAAACAGTTCCCGGTCTTGCCGAGTGTGAGGACTGCGACGAAATATTCAACGTCATAGAAAATCAGGGCTACTGCCCAAACTGCGGCAGCTTTGAAAAGGAAGTGCTCAGCGGCAGGGATTTCAACATCAAGGAGATCCATATTTCTGAATCAGCATAAGTTTTTAAACGGCATGGTCACTTGACCATGCCGTTTTGCTGTGCTTTAATATTGTCACTATATTACACGGAGGATACGCTATGTTCAGAGAAATGAGACGGGGGAAGCAGGCTCTGACAGAAGATGAGGCAAAAGAGATACTGTATGCCGGAAGCTCCGGCGTACTGGCCCTTTCCGGGGATAATGAATATCCCTACGCCCTGCCCATATCCTATGTCTACGATGGGGACAAACTGTATTTTCACTGTGCCAAGACAGGGCACAAGATAGATGCCATAAAAAGAAACGACAAGGCCTCTTTCTGCGTAATAGCTCAGGATATAATTTCCCCGGAGGAGTACACCACCCATTATCAGAGCGTCATAGTTTTCGGCAGAATAAGTATAATTGATGACGAGCTTCAAAAGCTCTTTGCCATCAGAAAGCTTGCGGAAAAATATGTGCCGCAGCATACGAAGGAGCAGCGGGACGGAATGATAAACAAGGAATGGGACGCACTTTGTATGCTTGAGATGAGCGTTGAGCATATTACCGGAAAAGAAGCCCGGGAATTGAAAGCTCTGAGAAACAAGTAATCACACAGGCGCGGAAAGCTGAGCTTTCTGCGCCTATTTTTTCGGCAAATAACGGCCTTACGTTCATCATAATATGTACCAAAAGGAGTGATGAACATGATTGATCTGAAAGCCATATTCAGAAAAAACAAGAGTCTATTTTCCACCCTGGGTTTTATCCTTGTGATAGTACTCATGTTCTGGACGGTGAACAATCCCGCCATAGTCGGCGCCTCCGCAAGTACAAGACTGCTGCCGGTATACAGTGTGCAGAGGGATGACAAGGTAGTAGCATTGTCCTTTGACGCGGCATGGGGAAACGAGGATACCCAGACGCTTATTGATATCCTTAACAGGTATGAGATAAACACCACCTTCTTTCTGGTGGGTGAATGGGTGGATAAGTTTCCCGAGTCTGTGAAAGCCCTGCACGATGCGGGCAACGAGATAATGAATCACTCTTCCGACCACGCGCATTTTTCAAAGCTTTCCGAGGACGAGATAGTAGCGGACATCAGCCGCTGCAATGAGAAGATAGCCGCTATCACCGGTGTAGCACCTACCTTGTTCCGTTGTCCCTACGGAGAATATGACGACCATGTGATAAACGCCGTAAACAGCATGGGGATGACGGCTGTGCAGTGGAACGTGGACAGTCTGGACTGGAAGGGCATTTCCGCCGAGGAAATCAAAAGCCGGGTACTTAAAAACATAAGCCCGGGCAGCATCGTTTTATTCCATAACGCAGCGGAAAACACCCCTGCCGCCCTGCCGGGGATAATCGAGGGTCTTCTGGCTGAGGGCTATACCATAGTTCCCATTTCACAAATATTGCTGGACGGAGATTACACCATAGACCACACAGGTAAGCAATGCCCGGTATAAAATTATCCCGCAGTTTATTTCAAACTGCGGGATGCTCTTTTTCAATATCAATTATGACAAGCTCTGTCGGATTGAAGAGCCTTGGTATCATAGGCTCTGTATTGGCAAGCCCGGCGCTTATTATAAAGCGCCCCTCATGCAGACCCTTGGTGTACTCAGGCCATATCCCCTGCCCCGGCGCAAAGAGGCCATGGTCAAAAAGCCGTATCTGCCCGCCATGGGCATGACCGGAGAGGACAAGGTCGATATTGCGCTCTCTGAGATACGGCTTGTAATACTCCGGATGATGGCTCAGAAGTATCTTATAGCCGGGCTGCCTTTCAAAATCCTCCAGCCAGCCAAGGCGGGGCGGAGCAGTGCTCCTGCCCTTGGGGAAAGGGCGATACCTGGAGCGGGAGCGAAGACCGCCTATACAAAGCTCGTTCCAATTTTCATACTCATCCAACAGCAGCCTTACCCCACACTCTTCCACCATGCGGGCGCTTTTATCCGTAAAATCATACTCGTGGTTTCCAAGAGAATAAAAGCAGGGGGCAATGTCCGCAAGAGCCATAAGAGTATCTCTCAGCTTTTGGGCATGGCGTGTTTTATTATTGGTCAGATCTCCGGCAACGGCGATTATATCAGGGTGCTTTGCTCTCAGTAAAATCAAAAGCAAATCCGCATCTCTGTCGTGCACGTCAGCTACCAGGGCCACGCGGCGGGGCTTATTCACCTTTCCCTTGAGCTTATACTCGTGTATATTCATAAAAGCCTCACTGATATGGTTTTTTAAAATTATATTATCCATATAACGTATTTTCAACAGTATTTTGTAAACAAGCCACCCTCTGCTTTCGCAGAGAGTGGCTTTGGGAAATTTATTCGGTTCTGAGTGCTTCCACCGGGTCTTTCTTGGCTGCAAGACCGGAGGGGATAAGCCCTGCAATATAGGTGAGGGTCACGCTGATGAAAACAAGCGCTGCCGCCCCTGCAGTGGGCAGCTCGGCATTGAGTGTCATTATACCCGTCAGGTCGTGGATAACGATATTTATCGGCACATTCAGGGCGAGGGTCACACCTATACCTATAAGACCCGCTCCAAGACCGATAATAAAAGTTTCGGCATTGAAGACACGGGACACGTCCTTCTTGGATGCGCCGATTGCACGGAGTATACCTATCTCCTTGGTGCGCTCAAGCACGCTTATATAGGTGATAATGCCTATCATGATGGAGGAAACCACAAGAGATATTGCAACAAATGCAATCAGCACATAGCTTATGGCGTTGATGATTGAGGTTATGGAGCTCATGAGTATGGCCACATAGTCAGTATAGCTTATCTCGTCCTCCTCGGATACGGAGTCGTTGTAGGCGGAAATTGCTTCGGCTATGGCATCCTTATCCTCAAAGGTGGAGGCGTAGATATTTATTGCGCTGGGGCTTTCCAGATCCACATAGCCCAGCTTCTGGAGATTATCCTTGTAGCTGCTCTCTGAATACACAGGGGGCATGGCGTGCTCATAGAGCCAGAGATAGTCCTCGTCCTCAAGGTACAAAAGCTCAAACTCGCTGGCAAGCTTCTTGTCGCTGAGAT
The DNA here is from genome assembly GCA_017465025.1 of Oscillospiraceae bacterium. Lineage (GTDB taxonomy): Bacteria > Bacillota > Clostridia > Oscillospirales > Oscillospiraceae > Limivicinus. The sequence continues at coordinate 50,750 of JAFTXM010000113.1, read as the reverse complement.
TGCTGTAGAGCTTTTCCATCTCCACGGCATAGGCGTCCTTGACCTGATCGGCTATCATCTTCTCCATGTACTCGAAGAGAGTATCATCGTCCATATCCTCAAGCATAGAGGAATATTCGGGATAGTAGTCGAGGATCATCTCCTCTATGTCCGCCCGTGTAGTGCCTTCAAGCTCCTCATCGATAAGCTCCTGCACATAGTCGTCCTCGGGTACGCACATATACTCGATATAAAGCTCTGCAAGCTCCTCCTCAGTGGCTTTGGCGCAGTACTCCTTAGCCGCCTCAGTCTTCTTTTTGTCGGAGAATGCATCGTCCTCGGTGTCGATAAAGGGCAGACCGTTGAACACGTCCGTTTTCGGATAAGCCAGCTGACGCTTTACAAGGTCCTTTTCAGCCGCGTGGGAGACAACGTACTCCACAAGGGCATGGGTATAACCCACAGAGCCTGTCATCATACCGGAGAGGGCATCCTCGTTCTGGCGGATAATGCCCACAATGCGGATGTCAAGACCGTCCTTGAAAAGGGTCTTAAGGCCCAGATCATCCTCGCTTATATGGACAAATTCGCCATTTTCCAAATCATAGCTGTATTCATCAGCAGGAAAAATGTACTTGAAGGTTCTGCTGCAAATATCCTCGTATGTCCAGCTTTCCACCTCAGTACGCAGATTTTCCTGATCCATGAAGGCCTGCATATCGTCGGCAAGGGTGCTGTTGGACTTAAGACCGAGAGCGTAGAGCACAAGGTCGGACACCTCGTTGTTCTTATCCACCACCAGAACTACCTCATCGTACTTCTCCGGCCAGCGTCCGTGGATAACATCGTACTGTTCCTTCAAAAGAGGATTTATAAGCTCTCCGTTTTCATCAGGCAGCATTTCCTGCCATGCATCCGCCATCGAGTACATCTGGCCGAAAGTGGAAAAATAGGTGCTGTAATCTCCGCCAAATGTGAGGCTCATGGCGTTTTGCATAAGCTCGGTTATGTTGGTCTTGACAATATTGTCATCCACATCCTGAGCGTAGATATTCATATCAAGGTCATAGGAATACTGCATGGAGCTGATATGCTGCTTGATCTCGTTACTGTCGTCCTCAAGAAAAGCCTTGAAATCCTTGAGGTTGTTGACCTGCTTATCGGCTGAGAGCATGGAGTTCATCATGTCGTAGAGGATGGTGCTGGAATACACCGCGTCCTTGTCATGCTGGTTTTCCTCTGCCGCCGCCTGCACACCCATCATGGAGCTCATCATGCTGGACATATCATAGCTTTCGGCCTCGATGGTTATGGGGTAACTGGCAAGGGTATTTTCCTGCACCTTGTCAATATAGGCCTGTATGCCGTTGGCAAGGGACATGATAAGGGCGATACCGATGATGCCTATGCTGCCTGCAAAGGATGTAAGCAAAGTTCTGGCCTTCTTGGTAAGAAGGTTATTGGTGGAAAGAGACAAGGCGGTAAAGAAGCTCATGGAGGGCTTTTTTTCGCGCTTGAATTTTTTCTGCTCCTCAATGCCCGAATCGTAGGGCATACTGTCATCGGTTATGAGACCGTCCTTCAGGCGGATTATGCGGCTGGCATAGTCCGTGGCAAGCTCCGGGTTATGAGTGACCATGATAATGAGCTTATCATGGGCTATCTCACGGAGGATATTCATTATCTGAACGGAGGTTTCCGTATCCAGTGCGCCGGTAGGCTCATCAGCAAGGAGAATATAAGGGTCATTCACAAGGGCGCGGGCGATGGCCACGCGCTGCATCTGACCGCCGGACATCTGGTTGGGCTTTTTATTGAGCTGGTCACCAAGTCCAACCTTTTCCAGCGCTTCCTTCGCCCTTCTCCTGCGCTCTGACCGGGATACACCGGAGAGGGTCAGCGCCAATTCAACGTTGGAGAGCACCGTCTGGTGCGGGATGAGGTTATAGGACTGGAAAACAAAGCCGATGGAATGGTTTCTGTATACGTCCCAATCCCCGTCCTTAAAGTTTTTGGTGGAGCGTCCGTTTATCACAAGGTCACCGGAGGTATACTGGTCCAGCCCGCCGATTATGTTCAAAAGGGTGGTCTTGCCGCAGCCGGAATGGCCGAGAATAGCCACAAACTCGTTTTTGCGAAACTCCAGACTTACGCCCTTGAGCGCATGAACAAGAGTATCGCCGGCAATATAGTCTTTTTTGATGTCCTTTAATTTAAGCATCTTCCGCTCTCCTAAAATCGGTTGACATTAATCTGTTTTCGCGTTAGAATAGACGGGCTGAAATAAGAAATGCCCCTGTACCTCACCAGGATAGAGGGTCCGCCTCCTAAGCGGAATGTAGTGTGTTCGAGTCACGCCAGGGGTGCCAGTCCGCCGGCTGCAAAGCCGGCGGACTTAATTTATCCAGCTTATTCTAAAACTCTTTCACCGCTTTTTCAATAATATTCTATGAACAGTTTATCAACTCTTGTTCATTTAGCGCACAGCTATATTATGCCATATGCGCCAGATATTTTGCATTGAAACAAGTCGCCTCCGCCGATAGAATATAGCGGAGGTGTTTTTTATGAAGCTTATGCAAGTTTTTCAGCGGATGCTCAGTATGTGTCCGGAGGCCTGGTACATATTTTTAAGAACCATACAGCTTTGTGTCTTTCTGCTTCTTTGCTGCTTTGTTCTGCTGCTTGAATGGAACGGCAGCATGATGGAGGGCTACAGACTCTTTATGACGGCAAGCGCCCTGAACGAGACCTGTCAGGCCCTGCTGCTTATTGCGGTTTTAGGCTCTGTATTCATCGAAGACGCTCAAAGCTGAAGGGCGAAAAACTCCTCCCTTGTCATAAGAGCGTTCAGCACATCCAGAAGAGCGTCAGCACTGAGCTTTTGCGGCAAGTCCAGAGAGCGCAGAAGCTTTTCTCGCTTTGCACGGCTGCCCTCGCCGCCGGAAAGCCCCATTTTGTACATATCCGCCTTGCTGATAAGGGGCCTTGTATCTGTACTCTCTATGCTTTCAAAGGTTGCGCCGGCTCTTTTAAGAGCATCCAGCAACACCTGCGGGCGCATTCCCTCAACGCCCAGCTGCCCCTCCTTCGAGGCTTTGCTCTTGCGCTTTTCCTTGCCTTCTATCTCCGGGATATAGGCATGCTTTACAAATTTGGGGTCAACGCAGCCTTTTATAAAATTGCGGATAACAAAGCCCGCGCCGTCAGAGTCCGTCAGAACCACAAGCCCGCGGCTCTGGGCAAGCTTTATAAGAAGGCGCTGCTTTTCCTTGTCGTTGAAGATGCCAAAGCCGGAAGTTTCAATTATGTGCGCGTCAACCACCTGACTGAGGGTATTTTTATCATAGCGTCCCTCAACAACTATAACTTCCTTTATTTTTTCCATTTACGTTCCCGCCGCTATCCTGATAACAAGCTCCTTGAGCAGCTCTCTGTCATCCACGGAGCTGCTTTTCATTTTATAGTCCGCCTCGGCGCAGAGTCTGAGGGCGGTTTTCAGCTGCTCAAGCTCAAAGCCTTTGGCGGAAGCAATGAGCTTTTTCGCGTGATACTCATACTTCAGCTTGCAGACGCTCATGAGCTTGGATATGTCCATATCCTGCTCATAGGCAAGTCTTGCGGCATACAGCTGGCGCATCTGCCTGCCGAGAATGGCAAGGATGAAAATAGGCTCATTGCTCTTGTCTGCAAGCAGCTCGGAAAGTATCTCAACGGCATTATTATACTCTTTTTTAGCAATAAAGTCTGTAATGCTGAAAATATCCGCATCCGGGATATGGTGTGCTACCGCATCCACATCTGCAACTGTGACCCGCTCGCCTTTGGCATAGGCGGCAATCTTCTCTATCTCCGGGATAAGGCGGTTCATAAGGTCGCCGCTTACGAAGATGAGCCTCTGCACCGCGTCAAAATCCACGCTCTTTCCCGCTGCGGCAAAGCGTCTGCCCACCCAGCCGTACAGCTGCCCCTGAGACTGCTGAACAAAGTTCATTGTGTAGCCGTGCTCACGGATAGTTTTCACAAGCTTGATGCGCTTATCCGGTTCATAGCTTCCGGGCAGCACAAAGATGACCGTGCAGTAGTCGGGGATATCGGAAAGAAGCTTTATATGCTCCTCCGGCTCCTTGAGTTTGTTTATGTCCACATCCCGAAGCTCTATAAAAGTGCGCGGGGACATGAACGGCACAGAATCAATGGCCTGTGCCAACTCAACCGGGTCAAGCTCCGGCCCGTTTATACGGCGATAGCTGAAGCTGTCATCCCCGTCAGCAAGGCAAAGTTTTTTAAGCTGAGTTAAAAACTGCTCCCTGAGATAATCCTCCGGGCCGTACATGAGATAAAGGCTCTGCGGACCCTGCTCGTTGAGCTTTTTTACCTCTTCAACGTAATTAAGTTTTTTCTCGTCCTTTGAGTTTCTTTTTGCCATAGTCAATCCTGTCTCTGTGGGCGTATCTCCACAGTGCCGTTCAGGTCAGTTCTGTATATATGGTAGCCATAGGCCGAAAGCCTTTCGAGGACTTCATGGGTAGGGTGTCCGTAGTTATTATAGCCCACGCTGATAATTGCGGTGTCCGCGTCAAGAGCTTCCAGAAGCGCCTTGCCCAGAGAATACCTTGAGCCGTGGTGGCCTGCTATGAGCACGTCAACATCACCCATATCATGTTCCGACACAAGCTCGTTTTCGGCGCTTATATCCGCATCAGCCGTAAAGAGCATACAGTAGTCATCCAGTGATACCTTGCCCATGACACATCTTTCGTTGGCATCCCCTTTTGCTGCCGGTTCATAGAGAGTCATGCGAAGATTGTCAAGCTCAAGGGTCGTATCTGAGTCTATAAAATGAACCGTACTGCCGTGTCTTTCAGCGCTTTGCTGAATACGCGGCAAATAGCCCTCATCATCCTGCGGCTGGTAAGGAATATAGATATCCTTCACATCCACAAGCTCCATTAGAGTCAAAACGCCGTTTACGTGGTCACTGTGCAGATGGCTAAGCACCAGAGCATCAAGTGAGTTTACGCCGCGGCTCAAAAGGTAAGCCCCTGTAACCGTACCCGCATCGTCCATAGTTCCGTTGGCGCCGCAATCCACCACTGCCGCAGCATCGTTGCCGATGAAAGCGAGGCTCTGCCCCTGTCCCACATCAAGCACCGCCATTGTGCCGCTGCCGGAACTATAGTACCAGCGGGCAAGGGTATTTGCCTCAGCAAGCAGCAGGGCGCAAAGAATTATTGGGTAAAAAAGCTTCAAAAGAGGCCTTCCCCTGATAAGCAAGGCCGCTGCGAAAGCTGCAATACTCAGGAAAAACCACGCCCACATAAAGGGGCTGTCAAGATACACTGCTGCAAAGCTTATACCGGACACACATTCTGCAACAAGAAATACCCAGCGGGCCGCCCACGACACAAGCCACGCACCACATACGCCAAGCAACGGAAGCAGTGCCCCAAGCGCACAGCACACAAAGCCGCCGCAGAAAACAAAGGATACTGCCCAGAGCGCAAACACATTGCTCAGGGGAGAAAGCAAAGAGATATAGCCAAAGTGTATGGCAAGCAGAGGCACAGTAAAGGGCATAACGGCAAGGGAGGCAGAAATCACTCTCACCGGGCTCCGCAGAACATTCTTTAAATTCCGGTTTTTGATAAGTTGGAGAAGATTTCTTTCTATCCACCCGGAAAAGCATAAAAGACCCGCAATGGCCGCAAAAGATAGCTGTAGGCTGACACTGCCTGCGGCGTATGGGTTAACCAGCAAAACAAGCGCCAAAACCGCAGAAAGTGAAGTGGGTGCATCATTTTCCCGCTGTAGTATGGGAGCCATCAGCAGCACTGTCAGCATGAAAGCCGCTCTCACAGATGAGGGAGAAGCACCGCTTATCAGGGCAAAAAGCCACAGCAGAGGAATACACACAAGGCTGCCTCTCCTGCCCCGGCCGAAAAGAGCCTGAACGAAGGCCGCAATAAAGGACATATGCATACCGGATACTGCCGCAATGTGCATAAGTCCAGCACGGCTCAGGGCCGTATAAAGCGGCGCATCGTCATACAGGCCGCTTTTATCGCCCAGCATTACAGAGCGCATGAAGGATGCCGTGTCTGCCGGAAAAAGCCTGTCCACCATAGATGCCGCGCTTTGCCTTATACGTACCGGCAGAGTTAAAAGCGCACTGTCCTTCCCTTCAAGTTCAATTTCTGACCTTGAATTTGCAATGATATATATTCCCTTGGAATAATAGTAATCATAGTCCTCGCCGTAGCGGGTGTCTGCCGGACGCAGAGAGGCCCTGAGGCGGATATGCTGACCGGGCTCAGCCAGAGCAAGCGCCCTATCATTATCATAGAGCAGGGCTTTCAGCCTTGGGGTATTCTCCCCTGTCAGGCGGATATACACGCTGCAATAGTCATCATATACCCTTGGGTAGTCTGTGACTACGGCGCTTATTTCAAGCTCTGCCCCGGCAAGATTTTCTGCGGGGACAGCGGTAAACGCGCTGTGCGCATAGAAAAGCGACAGCCCCAAAGCGGCAGATATGAATGCTATCTCAAAGCCTAAAAGCCACTTGCGCTTCAATAATACCAGACCAAGCCCCAAAATGGCAAGCGCTGCCGCTAAAGCCGGAAGCCAGCCGCGGGGCAATATGTAATTTGCAGCAAAGATTGCGGCTGAAACACTCAATGCACCGCAGGCAAGCTTTCTCATACTTTTCCTACTCAATTAAATTGACCGCGTGAGCCGATGGCATTGCCAGTGACCCGCGCGGTCTTATTTCATATCAGATTATCTTCTCGGAGAGCTTGATGCCGCCGAGGATGTGATAGTGCAGATGCATAACGGTCTGTCCGCCATCTTCCCCGCAGTTGTTGATGACTCTGTAGCCATTGTCAAGGCCCTCGGCCTTGGCTATCTTTGCGATGGCTTCAAAAATCCTGGCAACGTAAACGCTGTTGCTTTCGTCTATAGCGTCAGCGCAGCAGATATGCTCCTTGGGGAGCACGAGGATATGAACAGGCGCCTGAGGATTGATGTCACGCATGGCGAAGACATAGTCATCCTCGTACACCTTTGTGCTGGGGATAGCGCCGTCGATTATCTTGCAGAAAATGCAGTTTGCGTCTTTCATCATATTACTCCTTTACCTTTTCGTTTACATAGCTCTCAACAGCCTTGAGAGCCTCGTCCAGCTTGCTCACATCGCTGCCGCCGCCCATTGCGGAGTCGGGCTTGCCGCCGCCCTTGCCGCCAACGATGGCGGTGATATTCCTGATAACATCGCCGGCCTTTATGCCCTTTGCAATGGCTTCCTTGCTGCACACGCACTGGAAGCTTATCTTGCCGTTGTTGACGGTGGAGATAACCGCAACACAGGAGCTGTCCTTGTCACGGATAAGGTCGCCCAGCTGTCTGAGGGCGTTGGCATCGCAGCAATCCATCTTGGCGGTAGCTACGTGCAGCCCCTTGATGTCCTTTGCGTTTTTGATAATATTGTCAGCACCACTGGCAGACTCCTTGGCCTTGAACTGATCGATCACGCGCTTTGCCTCTTTAAGCTCGGCACTGAGCTGCTCAACGCGGTTATAAAGCTCAGCAGGGCTGGACTTGAACATAGCGGAGAGAGTGTTGAGAATACGCTCATTATCCCGGAGAGCGGAGATGGTATTAAGGCCGGTGCTGGCCTCGATACGGCGCACGCCGGAAGCAACAGAGCCTTCGGAGATGATATGGAAAGTACCGGCCTTTGCGGTATTGTCAAGGTGGGTGCCGCCGCAAAGCTCCATGCTGTCGCCCATGCGCACCACGCGGACAACATCACCGTACTTTTCGCCAAAAAGTGCGGTAGCGCCGGCCTTCTTGGCATCGTCCATGCTCATTTCACGCACATCCACGGTATTGCCTGCGAGAATGGCGGTATTCACAAGCTCCTCAACGCGCTTGAGCTGTTCAGGCTCAACGGCGGAGAAATGAGTGAAGTCAAAGCGGAGGAAGTCAGGCTCAACGAGGGAACCAGCCTGATTAACGTGCTCACCCAGCACCTCGCGCAGAGCGTGGTGCAGCAGATGGGTGGCGCTGTGGGCGCGGCGGATGGCGGCGCGGCGGGTGGTATCAATGCTGACTTTGACAGTATCGCCAAGGCTTATCTCACCTGCGGTGATCTTGCCGTAGTGCATGAACTTGCCGCCCTTGTTCTTAAGGACATTGTTGACCTCAAAGCAGGTGTCATCAGCACAGATCATGCCGTGGTCTGCAACCTGTCCGCCCATTTCGGCGTACATGACGGTCTGGTCGAGAACAATGATGGCATCCTCGCCCTGGAGTGCGGCAGCTCTCATCTCACCGTCAACCACAATTGCCAGAACCTTGGACTGGCACTCGTCAGCGTCATAGCCCACAAAAGCGGTGTCGGGAATTTCCTTGCCGAACTCTAGACCGGCCCAGCCCAGATCGCCCAGAGCCTCGCGGGCTTTGCGGGCGCGGACGCGCTGCTCTTCCATGAGAGCCTTGAAGCCGTCCTGATCCACGCTCATGTCCTCATCGGCGCACATTTCGATGGTCAGGTCAATGGGGAAGCCGTAGGTATCATAGAGCTTGAAAGCATCAGCGCCGGAGAAAACAGTCTCGCCCTTGGCCTTATGCTCCTCAAGGCGCTCGGCAAAGATGCGCATACCGGCATCAATGGTCTTGGCAAAGTTTTCTTCCTCGGTCTTGACGACCTTGGTGATATAGCCCTGCTTTTCGCGAACTTCAGGGTACTGCCCCTCATTTTCCTTGACAACGGTGTCAATGACCTTGTAGAGGAAGGGCTCGTTTACGCCAAGAAGCTTACCGTGACGGGCAGCACGGCGCAGAAGGCGGCGGAGGACATAGCCCCTGCCCTCGTTGGAGGGGAGAACGCCGTCACAGATCATGAAGGTGGCAGAGCGGATATGGTCGGTAATGACGCGCAGGGACACGTCCATATTGGTGCTCTTGCCGTAGTAGGCGCCGGTCAGCTCGCTGACGCGGTTGGTGATGTTCATGACGGTATCAACATCAAAAAGGGAGTTTACACCCTGACAGACAACTGCAAGACGCTCAAGGCCCATACCGGTGTCGATGTTCTTCTGGCTGAGCTCGGTATAGTTATTGTTGCCGTCATTGTCAAACTGGGAGAAAACATTGTTCCAGACTTCCATGTAACGGTCGCAGTCGCAGCCCACAGTGCAGTCAGGCTTGCCGCAGCCGAATTCCTCGCCACGGTCAAAGTAGACCTCAGAGCATGGGCCGCAGGGACCTGCTCCGTGTTCCCAGAAGTTATCGGCCTTGCCGAAACGGAAAATGCGCTCGGCGGGGATGCCGATGTCCTTGTTCCAAATCTCAAAGGCCTCGTCATCATCCTGATAGATGGAGGGATAGAGGCGGTCAGGGTCAATGCCCACCCACTGAGGAGAGGTGAGAAACTCCCAGCACCATGCAATGGCTTCCTTTTTGAAGTAATCACCGAAGGAGAAGTTGCCCAGCATCTCAAAATAGGTGCCGTGGCGGGCGGTTTTGCCGATATTCTCAATATCGCCGGTACGGATGCACTTCTGGCAGGTGCAGACGCGGCGGCGGGGAGGCTCCTGCTCGCCCTTGAAGTAGGGCTTCATGGGGGCTATGCCGGAGTTTATGAGCAGAAGACTTGCATCGTTCTGGGGTATGAGGGAAAAGCTTGGCAGACGCAGATGATCCTTGCTCTCGAAAAAGCTGAGAAACATCTCTCTCAGTTCGTTAAGACCGTGTTTTTTCATTTGATTTCCTCCAAAAAATATACCTCCGCCCCTGTACAGGGGCGAAGGTCAATTCGCGGTACCACCCTGATTTGCCGCTTTGCGGCATCTCATGCGCCTTTAACGCAGGCTTACGCCCCGGTCAGCCCGGGGTGGCTCGGAAGCGGCTGTCGATGATTTGCATAGGACCTTGCAGCATACGGCCCCTCTCTGTAATGCTCAGCACCGACTCTTTTCGTCACAGCCATTGAATATTTCCTGTTGATTTTATCATAACTGACAATTTTGTCAAGCAGATTTTGTACATTCTCCCTATCTGCACTTTCGCACTATGGAATGCCTCGGCGCAGGCTCAGGCAGCTTCATATGTATTTCCATCATGGCATGGGGAGTACTTTCTATGCTCTCCCCTGCCCCATTGTACATTTTTCCCGCCTTGAACTTTATGGGTCTGCCGTCCGGACTTACAAGCTCCAGCTCGTCAGAAAGGCTGAACTTGTTGCGCTGGGTCAGCACTGCATTACCCTGCTCATCGCAGCTTTCCACTATAGCCGCCACGTCCGCCGTGGTGGTGTAGCTGGCCTCGGCATAGTGCTGCCCGGGATAGCCGTAGTAAAAGCCTGTGCTGTAGGGTCTGTGGCTGACCTTGCCGCATTCTTCCAGCCATAGAGGGTCAAAAGGACGGCCTGCCAGCACATCGTCGATAGCGTGGCGATAGGCATTGGTGACAACTGCCGTGTAGTAGGCAGACTTCATGCGCCCTTCAATCTTGAAGCTCTCCACACCGGCATCCATAAGCTCGGCAAGATGCTCTATCATGCACATATCACGGGAGTTTAAGATAAATGTGCCATTGTCCTCCCCGATGGGGAAGTATTCGCCGGGGCGGGTCTCCTCCACCAGATGATATTTCCAGCGGCAGGGCTGGGCGCACTCTCCCCTGTTTGCGTCCCTGGATGTGAGATAATTGGACAAAAGACAGCGCCCGGAGAAGGACACGCACATTGCCCCGTGCACAAAGGCCTCTATACGAAGCTCCCTTGGGGTATTGGCGCGAATTTTGCGGATATCCTCCATGGGGATCTCCCGGGCCAGAACCACCGTATCCGCGCCCATGTCGTATAGCGCGCAGGCAGCGGCACTGTTTATAACGCCCAGCTGGGTACTCACGTGCTTTTTCACATTGGGGGCATGGCGTTTTGCAAGGCTCAGCACGCCCATATCCGCAATAATGAGTGCGTCCACACCCATATCCTGCAGATTTTCAAGATATCCGGGGAGGGCAGCAAGCTCATCTTCTCTCGGCAGGGTGTTGCAGGTGACATACACCTTCACGCCCCTGCCATGGGCAAAATCTATAGCCTGACGCAGCTGTTCATTTGTAAAGTTTCCCGCAGCGGCGCGCATACCGAACTGCTGCCCGGCAAGATACACCGCATCCGCGCCGTAGGTCACGGCCATTTCAAGCCGCTCCCGGTCGCCCGCGGGGGATAAAAGCTCATATTTCTTATTCATAGTTCTGAGTAGCCACGAACTGATCAAAGTCGTAGGGATTTGTGAAGAAACGGTGTTCGTTGGTGGCTGTATCCAAAGCGTAATAGTAGTATTCCGTATTTTCGGGGGTGAGCACAGCCTGAATGGAGGCGAGGCCAGGATTGGCAATGGGTGTGGGCGGCAGGCCGATATTCTTGCGGGTATTGTATCTGCTGTCCGATTCAAGCATTGTACCTGTGGGTGCTCCCTCATGCTCAGGGTAGAGATAGAGGATGGACGCGTCAATACCAAGAGGCATGCCTATGCCCATGCGGTTATAGATAACAGAGGCTATGAGCTTGCGCTCATTGTCGTTGGCGGCCTCCTTTTCTATAAGCGAGGCAATGTTCACAACAGTGCGGATATCCAGCCCCAGATTCTTAAGCTGATATATCATGTCCGCATCGAGCCGGTGATGGAAGTTCTCAAGGAGCTTGTTTATGGCGCTGGAGGCCTGCATCCCCACGTAAAATTCATAGGTGTCCGGGAAGAGGAAGCCTTCAAGTCTGGTAGGATCGCCCACTTCAAGCCCTGTGAGGAAATTATAATTGTAATTATAATTTGTGGCGGCATCCATAAGCTCGTCATAGCTGCAAACGCCGTTTTCCTCAAGGCGCAGGAATATCTGGTGCATGGTAAAGCCCTCGGGAATGGTCACGGTAACGGTGACTGTAGCTCCGGAGCCGGCCTGCATATTTTTAATCAGAGCGCGGTAATCATAGGAGGACTCCAGCTCATACTCGCCCGGGTCAACCTTCATCTCCGCATCGGACAGGCGGCAGAAGGCCTTGAACAGCCACTTATACTCGATAAGCCCTGCATCCTTAAGCTCAGAGGCCACAAATTCAATGTCCGCCCGGCTGGCTTTTTTCTCGCCGGTCTTGTTGCCGTCCTCATCAAATTCGTCCACCATTATGGACTCAAAAACAGACGTGGGCAAGGATACCACCGCGGTAAATTTTTCCTTGTTCAGCGCCAGCATATCACTGGCTGCCATCCATGCCACACAGGCAAGGACAATGCTAAGGCACATCACAAACACAAAGTACATAATCCCGCCCATACAGCCGGAACGGTACTCGTGGCTCTGACGTACCGGACGGTAATCCCGCTCGGACGGTTCATCACCTGTGTAATTTCTGGTCTTTTTCCCGCTCTCATCAATGAGCAGCCTGTCCACCGCCTTCATGGGGGTGCGGCGGGAGCTTTCAGGACGGCGCTCTTCCGGCCTTGCAGCCCTGTTCCGGGTATCTTTTTCCTGTTTATTCAGTTTTGCGCTGACCTTATCGTAATAATCAGGCATATTTGACCTCCTTGCGGAGATTGTCCGCAAAATCTTAGTAGCAGCCGCAGAAGCCGCGGCATATTATGGCACGAGCGGTGGAGATAGACCGCCCGATATTACACAAATCACTCTACAGCCGGTCTGCTTTTCGCGCCGGGCAGGCCGCAAAGGAATATCAGGGCGCGAAGAAAGGGAATTACTATGTTCTGCAACGGTTGTAACAACAGCACCCTCTGGATCATCATCCTTATCATTATCCTCTTCGGCTGCGGCGGATGCGGCAACTACGGCTGCGGCAACAACTGCGGCTGTGGCTGCGACAACAACTGCGGCTGCGGCTGCTGAATTACCGGGGCTTCATCGGAAGCCCCATTTTTTTAGTCCAACGTGAGTTGAACCCGTATCGGTTTTTATCGGGCGGATTTTTGCCCATACTTCGTTATTGCCCTTGCAAATACGTCAAGTATTCCCTGCGGTCAATGCCTCGTCTGGCCGAAAATCCGCACCGAAAAAACTGCTTTGCACATTTCGGCGTGAATTGTTCGGATGATTTTGGATGCAGAGGACGCAGGATTACTGACGTAAGTCAAGGACGATAAATCCAAAAGCGCCGGACAAGGCCGCCGAAATGCGGTGCGTGTTCGACTCACGTTGGACTGATGTAGTTCTTTACTATCTCATAAATCTGGGCGTTTTTCTCGTCCACTTCCCGCTCAAGCCCGTCTTTGAGATAAGGTATGCGCATCCAGCCGAAATGCTCACAGGCAATGCCCGCCACCTCAAGGCAGCGGCTGAGATATGCCACGTCCTTTTCGTGGATATCAGCGGTGGTGGAGGTAGTCTCCTGCCGCTTTGCCATACGCCTCAAGGATGTCTCTATATCCACATCAAGATATATGACAAGGTCAGGCTTTGGCAGCCCCATCTTTACGTACTCCAGATCTGCAAGCCAGTCAAAAAACTCAGGCAGTTCATCGTTATCCAGCTTGGAGCCCTGATGGACGGCGTTGGAGGTTGTATAGCGGTCAGAAATTATCAGACCGCCGTTTTCATATATTTTGCCCCAGTCCGAGCAATATGAAGCATATCTGTCCACCGCGTAAAATGTTGAGGCGGCATAAGCGCTCACATCAGAGGGTTTTTCGCCAAACTCCCCTTTCAGATACATACGGATAAGGGCACTGCTCTCCTTATCATAGCGCGGGAACACAATATGATTATAGTCTATTCCGTCATTTTCCATTCTTGCACAGAGCCGGCGGTACTGAGAAGATTTCCCGCTGCCGTCTATTCCTTCAAGAACGATAAGTTTCCCCTTGGGCATTATATACACTTCTTTCAACCAAATATTCTTTTCTTCAGCGCCGCCGCCACTATGCCAACATTTTTCAGTTCCCTGTCCGGCTGGCGGGTAAGGCGCCTGACATAGCTGTCATCGCCGCGCTTGGCGGTATAGGCATCCATCGCCCTGCCGATGCCGAGGATAAGCCCCAGCTCCGATTTGAAAGCCAGAGCGCGGATCATGTTCATCTGCTCGGTATAGCCCATAGCCAGTACCACAAGGTCAGGCGCGGCCAGTTCGATGCTTTCCATCAGCCGCTCACCGTCCATGTAGCTTATATCCTCAGCTCCCACGACCCTTATACCGGGAAAACGATAGTGAAGATCATCAGATGCGCGCTGGGCGATGCCGGGCTTGTCGGTGAGAATGAACACGGTGCCGTCCATCTCACTGATGCGCGCCATGAGTGCAGAAGAGTAGTCCAGTGCGCTCATCTTGTAATTAAAGGGCAGGCCCAATATCCGCGCGGCTGCAACTATACCCTTGTCCGCAGGCAGCACCAGAAGCGCCCGGCTTAACACATTCATAAGCATCCGGCTTTTTCTTGAGCGCAGCAGCTGCTGGGAGTCCAGCAGCAGGACAAACTGCCCGCCACCCTCCTCCATGCTGCGTACAGAGCGCTCCACCGCTTCGCTTATGCGGATATTGTCAAACTCAACATCAAGTATTTCCAGAAGTCTCATATCTGACTGAATACCTCTCCAATCTTTTCGTGAATGACAAGATCCGCCCTGTCATCATATGGTGTGGCGCTTAAGTTTACAAGGACAAGCTTTGTTCCCCTGTAATAGTTTATGAGTCCTGCTGCCGGGTACACGTTCAGCGAAGTGCCGCCGATTATGAGAACATCGGCCTTTCTTATGTAATGAATGGCAGAGGAAACAATATCATTATCCAGCGGCTCCTCGTACAGCACGATATCAGGCCGCACTATGCCGCCGCACGGGCAAAGGGGCAGCCCCTCGCCGTGGTTTATATTGTCCGCCGGATGTATCCTGCGGCAGCGGGAGCAGTATGCGCGAAGGATACTGCCATGCAGCTCCAGTACATTTTTACTGCCTGCCGCCTGATGAAGTCCGTCTATGTTCTGGGTTATTACAGCGCGGAGCTTGCCTTTCTGCTCAAGCTCGGCAAGCTTCAGGTGGGCACGGTTTGGTGCAACGCCGTCAATTACCAGCTTTTCCCGGTGAAAACGGTAGTACTCCGCCGGGTCACGGTCAAAAAAACTGCGGCTGAGAATTGTTTCGGGGGGATATTTCCACTTCTGATTATAAAGGCCATCCACACTGCGAAAATCGGGAATACCGCTCTCGGTGCTGACACCCGCGCCGCCGAAGAAAACGATATTATCGCTCTCCTCTACCATGGCTCTGAATTTTTGGATATTTTCGTTCATGGTATCGCCCCCTTTTTATCAAATTATTATACTACACATTTCAAGCCCCGGTCAACCAATTAAAAAGCAGCGGCTCCGACAGAGATTTTCACCGCCGGAGCCGATTTCGCAGGACTATTCAGATTTTTTCCTCCACAAGAAGGTTGAGCTTTTCATAAACAGCGCTGAACTTTTCAAGGGACATCTCGTTTTCACGGCGGGTAACAAAGCGGTAAGTCTCATCAGAGCACTGATCCGCCATATTCACGATATATACCCTTGAGCTTCTTATTGCGCCCATTGCAAGATGGGAGGCCTCGCCCAGATAGTGCACAGCCTCGTCCGGGCAGCTTTCAGCCAGCTCCAGCATAAGCTCAAGGCACTGACCCATCATGTTGATTATCTCCCCTGCAATGCACACGGCAGGCTGGCGGGCGGCTTCTATCTCCCGCTCCTTTCCTTCCTTTATGGCCTTGCGAAGCGGATTTCTGCTCTTCACATCCTCGTCAATGAGGTAGACCATGTAATTCCGGATTATCTCGGCATTTCGGACAATATAGTCAATACGCGCGTCATTTTTCACCTGCTGGGCGGTAAAAGCCGCAGCGCGGGAAAAGAGAGCGGCGGCTGAAGCGGCGGTCATTGCCGCGGCGCTGCCTGCCTCAAGGCGGCTTTCCTTATCTGCAAGGAGCTTTGTAAGCTCATCGGGATTTTTGTTTTTATAAATATCGATTATTATCTTCTCTGCCATAATAATCCTCCTTTAATTCAATGTTGAACAGTATCAATCTCTGTTGAATTCTCTCAGGCGCAGACCTTCATTTTTCTGCAATGCCCAGTTGATACACCATTCAGACGTAAAAAGAAGGAGATTGTTTCCTCTGAAATCCTGCACCCACTTTGTGTCACTGGTCAGGTTGAGGGATGGAATGTCTATTTCTTCATTTTCAACCCAGCGGACAAGCTCAAAGGGCATGGAACGGCGGCGGATATCCACGCCGTACTCGCTTTTGAGCCTGTGCTCCAGAACTTCAAACTGCAAAACGCCCACAACGCCCACGATGACTTCCTCAACGCCGGTAAACGGCTCGTGGAATATCTGAATGGCGCCCTCCTGAGCTATCTGCATGATGCCCTTTTCAAACTGCTTGCGCTTCATGGTGTCGATACGCTCCACCGCGGCAAAATGCTCAGGCGCGAAGGTGGGTATACCCTCAAAGCAGAGGCTCTGCCCCTTTTCACAGATAGTGTCGCCGATGGAGAAGATGCCCGGGTCAAAAACGCCGATAATGTCACCGGCAAAGGCCTCGTCGATTATGGCGCGCTCCTGTGCCATAAGCTGCTGGGGCTGGGCAAGGCGCAGACTCTTGCCGCCCTGGACATGGAAATACTCCTTATCACGTTCAAAGCGGCCTGAACAGATACGCATGAAGGCGATACGGTCACGGTGGGCCTTGTTCATGTTGGCCTGGATTTTGAATACGAATGCGGAGAAATGTTCGTCAAAAGGATCGACTATGTCGTCATTGGATATTCTGGGCAGGGGCGGCATGGTCATTTCAAGGAAGCTTTCAAGGAAAGGCTCAACACCGAAGTTGTTGAGAGCAGAGCCGAAGAACACGGGGCTGAGGCGCCCGCGGCGGACTTCCTCTATATCAAAGTCGTAGCCTGCGCCGTCCAGAAGCTCGATATCATCGGTAAGCGTCTCTCTGAGTCTGTAGCCGATAAGCTCGTCCAGTTTTTCGGTCTCGTCCAGCTCGCACTGGATGGCTTGAATCCTGCTCTGGCCACGGTGAAACTCATTGAAGGCCAGAATGTGTCTTTTCTCTCTGTCGAAAACACCCTTGAACTCACGGCCGCAGCCGATGGGCCAGTTCATGGGATAGGTGCCGATGCCAAATTCGTTCTCCAACTCCTCCATAAGCTCGTAGGGGCTTCTGGCCTCACGGTCCAGCTTATTGATGAAGGTGAAAATGGGGATATGGCGCATGGCGCATATCTTGAATAGCTTTCTGGTCTGAGGCTCAATGCCCTTTGCAGCGTCAATTACCATAACGGCAGAGTCAGCCGCCATGAGGGTGCGGTAGGTATCCTCGGAAAAGTCCTGATGCCCCGGAGTGTCCAGAATATTGATGCAGTAGCCGTTATACTCAAACTGCATTACGGATGAGGTAATAGAGATACCGCGCTGCTTTTCAAGCTCCATCCAGTCAGACACGGCGTGGCGGGCGGTGGCCTTGCCCTTGACGGAGCCTGCCATCTGTATGGCGCCGCCGTACAAAAGCAGCTTTTCCGTCAGTGTGGTCTTACCTGCGTCCGGGTGGGAGATTATAGCAAAGGTCCTGCGCCTTTGAATCTGTTTTTTCATTTCTTCTGACATAACATACATCCTCTATAATTCTTAGCGGCATATATTACCATATTATATGAAAAAATGCAAGAAATACAAGGATACTTTTACTGTGACGAACAAGTTTAACGACCGTAGCCTGATGGGATTGAATAATATGATTTCCATGCTATAATCAGGTAAATAATATAAGTGGCGGGAGGAGTCATGAAAAAGTCTCTCACTTTCCATTACACTTTACAACAGATCGCATTCTGGGCCGCTGCGGCAGGTGTGGTTACTTTTGCCAGCGCGTTTTTGCTGGAAAAAGGGTTTGCAGCCTCTCAGGTAGGTGTGCTTCTGGCCTGCGGCAATCTTCTCTCCTGTGCCGCGCAGCCTTTACTGGCTGACAGGGCGGATCGGGCCGGTCCAAAGCTTATCAACCTTTTTATAATCGGACTTACCGGCATATGTATGCTGTGCTTTCTGATTTTGCTGCTGGTGCCTCTCTCAACTGTATTTTTCGGGCTTTTGTACCTGACGGCAGTATTCTCCTTTGACGCGATGCTGCCGCTTCTCAATGCGCTGTGCGTGGCATACACCAGGGAAAACTACAGTATAAACTACGGGTTTGGCCGTGGAGTCGGCGCTTTCGCCTTTTCTTTGGCCGCATTGGGTATAGGGCGCGTTATCGCAGACTTCGGTGCCGACTGGATGCTGTGGATTGCGCTTGTACTGCTGGCAGCCAACATCATCACCACTCTTGCCTATCCCAGACTGTCCGGAGTGACAAACGGGGAGAATACCGTATCGAACTGCTGCTCAATCCCAGTATTCTTCATCCGTTACAAGTGGTACTGCATATCTCTTCTGGGCGTGATGCTGCTGGCTATGTTCCACTCCATGACGGAAAACTACATGATAAAGCTCATGGAGAAGCTGGGTGGCGACAGCGGCAGCGTGGGAGTTGCCCTTTTCGTGGCTACGGCCATTGAAATGGTGGTACTGCTATATCTGGAGAAGATAAGAAAATTTGCAAGGGACAACACCCTTTTCAAAATCGCAGGCCTTTCATTTGTTCTTAAGGCCATACTTTTGCTCGTGGCTCCCAGTGTGAAGGCAATTTACTTTATTCAGCTTTTGCAGGCCACATCCTATACTTTCCTCGCCCCGGTACAGCTTTACTATGCAAGCAATAAAGTTTTACCGGACGACATGGTTAAGGGTCAGGCTTTCATTGCCGCATCCTACACCCTCGGCTGCGCCGCCGGTAACTTCACAGGTGGTCAGCTGGTGGAAGCTTTGGGAGTTAACGCAATGCTTATTGCAGGTATTGTAATCTCCATCGCCGGCACTGCAATACTGTTTATGACTGTAGAGAAAAACGACAAGCCAGATGGAATAGTCAACATGAAAAAGGAGGCATGAAGCATGGCTAAATTCAGACCATTGATTGAAAATTGCTTTATCGATGATCCGGCTGCGGATTTCCGCGCTGGAAAAAAAGTGGAGCAATACCGTGTGGGTGAGCTTGCGCTCTACATACCCGCCGGTTTTAAGTGGGACTATCTTCCCTTTTCCGCTGTAGAGAGCGCAGAAAAATCCCACCGGAACATATCCTCCGGTAAATGCGTAAGCGTTACGGAGAAAAAGCCGGTTGTGGATTTGAAAACAGCAACAGGCGTGATAAAGATCAACCTTGAAAAGCCGGACAGCATGAGCGCAATTCTCGATGCTTTCGGACGCTTGGTGAATGAGACATGATTTACGAAGGCGATGTTTACCGTCCGCCCAGTGAGGCAAACAGTCTCATAATACAGCTCACCATCGGCTGCGCCCACAATGGCTGTACTTTTTGTTCAATGTACAAAAACAAGCATTTCCGCATCCGTGAGCTCAATGAGGTAATAAGCGATCTTTACTGGGTCAAGGAGCACTATCCCTATAATTTTGACCGTGTATTTCTGGCTGACGGAGATGCGCTGATAGTAAAAACCGACATCATAGTTGCGGTGCTTGGCAAAATATACGAGCTTTTCCCCCATATACGGCGGGTCAGCACCTATGGCACAGCCCGGGATATACTGATGAAGAGTCCGGAAGAGCTGCGCATGCTTCGGCGCTGCGGCCTGGAAATGGTGTATATCGGCGCTGAAACCGGCAGCGACAAGATACTAAGGGATGTTAACAAGAAGATAAGCGCCGCCGAGATGACGGAGGCCTGCCTGAAATTAAAGGCCGCCGGAATAAAAGTGTCAATGACGCTTGTAACCGGCCTTGGCGGGCGGCCTGACAGCACAGAGCACGCAATAGAGTCAGCCCGACTGGTCAGCGCCACAAAGCCTGAATATCTGGGTCTACTCACTTTGCATCTCTACGCCGACACACCTCTCGGAAAAGCTTACCGCGCCGGGAAGTTTCCGGCGCTCAGCCCGCTGGAGGACCTGAAAGAGCAAAAGCTGTTCCTTGAAAATGTGGATAGCGAAGGCACCATACTGCGCTCCAACCATGTTTCAAATTTTTTGTCCCTTGCCGGAACGCTCAATCACGACAGGGAAAAAATGATAGCCCAGCTTGAGGCGGCAATTTCGGTGGCGGAGAGTAATTCGGGCAAGCTGCGCTGAGGGCAGGAGGAAAAAGGCAAAAAGGACATCCTAAAAGGTGCCTTTTTTGTTTGGCTATTGCGCCAAAATAGATATTTTCGGCACCTTTATGTATAAATTTGAACCTTCAGTAATCGTTAGCTTTTAGTGAAATTGTTTGCTTGTGCTCACAGTGAAATTAAATCCACCAACTAACGGCCGAGGCAAATTTCACACACCGCAGGCGTATTTCACGTTGCAAAGCAATATTTCACCCACCCGCAAGGGTGGATTTAACTGAAAAAGACAAGTTTCTGTCGAAACTTGTCTTTTTCTGGTGGGGGAAGGTGGATTCGAATTACAAAGCGAGTATCCAATAGTACTTTTTTAACCAAATTATTTGATATTTAGTTCAGAATCAGAACATTTATATACCAATCAGTACATTAGTTTCATATGGTTAGAAACTGTCAAGGGTCAACATTCTGGTCAAAAATCACCCTGCTCATATCGGGCAGGGTGATCTATTTCAGTGCTTATTGAGCTTGCAGAGGCGGTTGCGCTCGGCAAGGGCGGCGGTGGCTTTGCGGCAGAGGGTGACAATATCGGCCTCGTTGGCATCTATCACAGCCTGCTGAAGGTTATCTATGGCGACGATAAGCTCCGCTTCCGCATCGGCTATGGCATCCACGCTGACAGGGTCGGAATAGCGCATATCCTCGGCAAATTTCTTCAATGCCTTGCCGGCCTCGCCGCTTTCAAACTGTCCGGCCAGCACATTGGCTCTGGACTGGAGAGAGCGCATGAGCTGCACCTTGTTTTTGATCTCCTCGTCCTGCTGCTGTACCTCTTCACGGACGGAATCGGCAGCCACAAAGCCAACAAGAGCAACGCAGGCGAGAACAATATAAACCATGGCAGGCACCCACCATGGGATAAAGCTGCCAAGGGCCATGAACACAAGGCTCAGAGCAAGCTGAACCACAAGGTAGATAAAGCTGATGCGCAGGATGGGGAAGCCGTAATATTTGCTTCTGGCGTCGCCCTGCATGGCTCTTGGCATAGCGTAGAGCTGAATGAGAATGGCAAAGACGGCAGCGGCAAAGCTCAGCCAGAACACAAAGCCTCTTGCGAAGGGCACAAGCAGCGCGATTACGCAAAAGAGCACCAGCACCGCCGCAAGGACTATGTAAAATCTCACTTTACTGCTTTTCATACCTGAACCTCCATTGCACTGTCAAGAGTGCTCCGGTGGCCGCAGTTTGGGCAGAACTTACTGCTGATGCCTTTCATTCCGCACTCAGGGCAGTCCCATGCGCTGCTGGGCCTTTTTGCGCCGCAGGTGGGGCAGAAGTTGGAGGCTATGTCCTTTTCACCGCAGACGGGGCAATCCCAGCTCACATCCCGCTCCGGCTTCTTAGCGCCGCAGTCGGGGCAGAAACGGCTCTGGACGTTCTTTGTGCCGCAGGCAGGGCAATCCCATCCAGAAGCCACGGGCGCTGCCGGGGCAGCAGGGGCCTGTGCGGGCATCTTAAAGCCCTGCATCATCTCCCCTATCTGGGGCGCGACGACACCGGCCGCGGCCATGCCCACGCCAAGACCCAGCATATCGCCCAGAATACCGCTGCTGCCGCCTCCGGCAGAAATGGCGGGGCCCATGTTGCCGATGCTCTCGGCGTAGGCCTTCTGCACATCGGCCTGAATGACGTCTTTTTCGGTGTAGCCCTTGGCGGCCATGATCTCCGCCTCGGTGAGCCCGGCCATGCGCTGTGCCTGTGCCTCAGCCTGAGCCTCGATGACCCGGCGCTCGGCTGCCGCGCGGGCAACCTCCGTCTCGGTGGTCTGCTTTTGCATGACGGCCTCACGGTGGGCGCTCTCGATGGCGGCGGCGCTCTGCTCCTCTGCCACGCGGTACTGAGCCTGTGCCTGTGCCTCGGCGGTTTTTACCACGGCCTCGGCCTGAATCACGCGGGTCTGGAGAGTAATGGTATGTAACTCACGGATGCGCTTGAAGTTGGGGTCATCCTCCGGGAGGACAACGGTGGTCACATAAAACTGGGGGATGGTAAGGCCGTATTCCTCAAAGCCGGGAAGCAGCTTCTCGCGTAGTCTCTCGGAGATAAGCTCCAGCTTTGCGTCCACTTCCAGAATGTCTATGGCCTCGTCCTTGATGACGCCGGCCAGATTTGCCTTGACCGCGGTGGTGATAAGGGGGCGGAAAACGCTCTGCAGGGACTTTGCAAGGCCATCGCCGGAATCCCATGCGATGCCCTTCATGGTGCCAACCAGCTTCAAAAGCAGCCTTCTGGAGTCGGACACCTGAATGTTCATCTCGCCGGATGCGCCCAGCTCAAGGGGAACGCCGGTGAGGGGGTCGATGAAGCGCAGCTTTTCCGGAGTACCCCACTTGATGGCCATCTGCACCACTTTGTTGATAAAGTAGACCTCGGAGTGGAAGGTGCCCTCGGTATCGGTGGGCAGCTTGTAGAACTTCTCAAGGATGGGAAGCTGCTGGGTTTCAAGGGTGTATCGGCCTGCGCCGAAAAGGTCAAGGGCCTGACCGTCCTGAAAGAAGATGGCCTCCTGACTCTCGTGGACGATGAGCTGCGAGCCGAAGTTGAAGTCCTCAATGGGGTGCTTCCAGACGAGGGTGTTGTTGTCACCCTCGTAGCGTATGATGCTGGCAAGGCCGTCCTTCTTTATCTTGTCCTGCACCAGAAGTCGCTGCACATCGTTGACATGGTCGCAGACGGGGCAGGTGTAAGTCTCAGCGGTCATTGTGGGCAGCAGAATAATGCCGCACTGCTCACAGGCAATTCTAACCAGCTTTGTATCATCCTCAGAGGGTATGACCCAGCTTTTACAGGCGGGGCAGCGCACTTTTCCCTTGACCGACTGGTCATAGACAAAGGTGCTGTCACAGTGAGGGCAGACCCTTGTTGTCAGTTTGTCCGTGAGCACATCGATGGTGTAGCCGCACTCACAGTCTATCTTCTTTTTTGCGAAAAAGCCTGTCTTGGCTTCCGCATATCGTCCACACGAGGGACATTCAATTACAAATTTCCCCATAATTTACACTCCTACTTCTTTTTCAGGAAGTTTAATATCTGACCAGTCAGACACATCGCACTGTCCACAATAATAGTCCCCTATGTACTTAGTGGCTACAACCGTGCCATCTGACTTTAGACCTACGGTGTGGTCTCGTCCAGCACTGATTGCTACAATATCTGTCCATTCACCAACATCACACCATCCGTTATAAAAAGTCCCCGTGTGTGTAGTTGCTACCACCGTGCCATCTGATTTCAGACCTACAGTATGCATGTTTCCAGCACTGATTGCTACAATATCTGTCCATTCACCAACATTGCATGCACCATGTTTATTATTTCCAACAGCAACTACTGTTCCATCTGATTTAAGCCCTACAGTGTGACTAGAGCCTGTACTTATAGCAACAATGTCTGTCCATTCGCTCACATCGCATCGTCCATCTTCCTTACTCCCAACAGCAACTACTGTACCGTCTGATTTAAGGCCTACAGTAAACCATTGTCCTGCGCTTATTGCTACGATGTCACGCCAATCATCTACATTACATCTATCGTCATTAACGCCATTCTTCCCCGCAACAACAACAGTGCCGTCTGACCGTAAACCTACAGCATGATAATTCCATGTGCTAATAGATATGATGTCTTGCCAAGATAGTATTTGAGTTAAATAATCACTTTCTCCTGCAGCAACCACTGTACCATCTGATTTAAGCCCTAAAGTAAGATTTTCTCCAGCACTTATTGATACAATGTCACGCCAACCATACACATCACACCGACTACCAGAAAATATACCAGTATACTCCGTAGATATTACCGTACCATCGGATTTCAAACCCACAGTATGGTAGAAACCAGCAGAAATAAAACTGTTGGGGTTATGCTTTTTTATTTCAGCTTCTGCCTTTTCTCGAGCTACATGTTCAGAAAGTTCTTGGTATCTTTCTTCAGAATCCTTATATCCTTTCAATGTTTCAAAGGCAGCAATTGCTTCTTCGTATTTCCCCGCATCAACTAATGCTTCTGCTGCTTTGTAATCATTGGCGGGAATAACAATTTCTGTTACTGTGAAAAAAGCAGTTGCGACAATTACAATCGCTATTGCAGCAAGAATACTAAGTTTTTTTGTCTTAGCTTTTTTTAGGTTTGCTATTTCAATTGCAGCATCCAGTTTCGCTTGCTCAACAGCGGCCTTATCTCTCGCTTTCTTCGCGAAAATAGAACTGTCTTTGTAACCGTTCAGTCCATCAAGCTTAGTAGCAGTATTCAGCAGATGCGCAGGAACTGATTCTATTTCAATGTTTGCTGTCCATACATCATAGTCTGCATCACGCTTAGAAACAGCCTTGGCATTTAGTTTTTTTACCTCTTCGTCTATCTTTTCTATATGCTTTTCATAGGCAGAGCAAAGTTTTTCCTTTGTCTCTTTTTCATGTTCCTTTTCCTCTGCAAGCATCGTATTGCATCTGCCCAAAACAGAGTTCTTTATGTACTCTATCAGCGTTGCTAACTCAGAAGAGGCAAACTGTTCAGCTCGAGCAAAATTTTTGTTATATTCAAACCATTTTTTCTTACTTTCAAGTATTTCTTCAAAAGGACGCACTTTAGATGTATAGCTAAGATCATAATTATAAAGCGTTATTACTTCCGATTTAGAAAGATATCCTTCAACATGATAACAGTTAGCCATATCCAGTATATGGTTTTGGTTTGAAGAGAGCTTCAGGGTCTCAAATTCTACTTCGCCTATTTGATCTAGTAACAGTATGAGAGCATCAGCATTACTGCATTTTTCCTCAGCCAAAACCTTTCCCAGATAAGCATGAGAATTTTTTGAGTTGTTGTTTAGAACTTCCTCAAAGAAACCGGTAGCTTTGTCCCAATCACTATCCTCTAATGCCATTTTACCTCTGTCAAGCAAAGAGGCAATTTTATCACCGGCTGAATTGACTGTGGTGCTTCGTTCATGGGTCGTATCAAAAGTGTTTTTTGTAATCGGAATAATTTTCTCAACACCACGAACAAGATCCTGCATTGCGCCTACCTTACCCATATCCTGTGCAGAGAGTTTGTTAAATTCCTTAGGCATGTCATAGGCATCTATATTCTTGAAAACAGGGATAAGTACCTTCTTTTGACCCGCCTCTATAAGTTTTAGAAACCGACTCCACTCGTTTTTTACCCAAACCGCATCAAAGTTTTCAAAGTCTGTTCCTATAACAAGCATTACCTTTGCACTATTGAGGGCAGCAAATATGTAAGGCTCATACTCAACACCCAGCTTGTCCTCAAGGCTGATACGTGAGAAGAACACACGATAGCCTTTTCCACTCAGCTCATCGTATATGTCCTGAGCAATAACGCTGTCTAAAGTGCGCTGGCCGTTTTCGTCCGTCTCCTTGTAGGATATGAAAACATCATAGGGCTCTTCCCTGCCGGAGACTTCAATGATGCGCTTGCGAAGCTCCTCTATCTGCCGCGCCTCGTCCCGGTAGACCCGGCGGGCAACAGCGTCGGTATTCTCGCAGGCCTGCTCGAAGTTGGCATCGTCCAGAACGCTGTCGAAGCTGGAGCGGTGGCAGGTGGGCACCTTTTTGCCGGTGGCAGGGTCGTCCACGTACTCAATGCCGTATTTGCACAGCACCAAGCCCCAGTAGGCCTCCGCCTCCTCGGGAAAGTCCGCCACTATGCTCTCGAAAAGGCCCGCCGCCTTGTCAAACTCGCAGCCGCGCAGAAGCCTGGCAGCTCTGGTGAAGAGGGTCATTTTCTTTTCGTTGTCTGCGCTGGGAATGGTCTGCCTGCTGCCGCAGTATTCGCACTCGGCAACGGTCAGACCCTCGGTGATTTTCAGATCACCGCCGCACATTTTGCATTTTATCAATGCCATGGCTTATCCCCTCGTTTATGGTTTATTCTTAGTTGTTTATGTATTGGGTACACAAATATTGGTCAAGTCATCTTCCGTTAATTGGCTTGGTTATATTCACGGTCACTACAGTACCGTCAGCTTTCAAGCCTATACAGTCTTTAGAGCTGAGTGTCACAATATCTGTCCATTCGGAGATGTCACCCTCTCCGCGCCTGCCACCGCCAACGACCACCAATGTGCCGTCAGCTTTCATGCCGACGGTGTAAGATACTCCGGCGCTGATGGCCACAATGTCTGTCCAGTCTCCTACATTGCATTGACCGTATATATTGCTGCCAACAGCCACTACTGTGCCGTCGGCTTTGAGTCCTGCCGTATGAGTACCACCTGCACTGACAGCAACGATGTCTGTCCAGTCGCTCACATCGCACTGACCGTATCTTTCACCGCCAACCGCTACCACGGTGCCGTCGGACCTTAGGCCTACACTGTGTGAATTGCCTGCGCTGATGGCCACGATATCTGTCCATTCGCTCACATCACAGCGGCCATCTACATTCTGACCTACGGCTACCACCGTGCCATCTGCCTTCAATCCAAGTGTATGAATATCTCCGGCACTGACGGACACGAGGTCTCTCCAGTTGCCTACATCTCTTTGGCTGTAATAAGGAAATTCATAGGAGTTGTCTGGTCTGGCTACCAACACAGTACCATCGGATTTGAGGCCAACAATATGATTGTCACCTGCGCTTATCTCGATGATATTTCTCCAGCTGCTCACACCCAAATCTTTTGGGGGGACCCAATATCCATATTTTTGAAATCCTGAATAATCAATATCAATTGTTTGTGCAACAGTACCGTCTACTTTCACTGTGACAGTACCCCAAGCTTTGGCAGCGACGGAATTCCTTGCCACGAGCTCATCCCACAGCTTCATGCTGCCCTTGACATCCCCAGATTTGAATAAGGTCATGGCGATATTGGCAACGAGGCCTCTGTCGAGAGAAAAAAGCATATATGTGGGGAGCTTTATATCTGTCCAGTCCTTGACCGCGCTCAGGCTCTCGCTGCGTGAATTGTTGTCACCGGTGATGAGCATACCGCCGTCTGTGCATTGGGCTATTGTGTATGTACTTGCAGCAGAGACCGCAACAACATTCCTCCAGCTGCTCACATCACACTGACCGCAGAAATCATCGCCCACTGCCACCACTGTACCGTCAGCTTTAAGACCCACAGTGTGGTCTACACCTGCACTGATGGCCACGATATCCGTCCACTCACCAACATCGCACTGGCCGTTGCCATTGTGTCCCGTAGCCACCACAGTGCCGTCGGATTTAAGGCCAACTGTGTGATTATTTCCTGCACTGATGGCTACGATATCCGTCCAGTCGGACACATTGCATTGATTATATGTATTGGTTCCATCTGCCAGCACTGTGCCGTCGGTACGCAAACCGACAGTGAACATATACCCCGCGGAGACGGACACTATATCTGTCCATGCACCGACATCACTTGCGATAAAGCCTGTTGATAATACAGTACCGTCTGCGCGCAGGCCCACAGCATGGCTATGCCCGGAGCTGACCGCAACTATATCCGTCCAATCTTCAGCCAAATTCCGATTATCTTTGTCATATCTGGGATCATATATCCCCATCAAAACTTCGCCGTTTGACTTAAGGCCAAGGGTATACGCATAACCTGCACTGACAGCACTTAAATCTCTCCAATTATTTAATTGGGAATTGCCAAATGAGGTGTGATAATTAGGCTCAGCATAAATCTCAGTAGCGCACACTTTGCCCCCAGCAGTCAGCCCAAGAGCAAAGTCCCTTCCTGCGGAGATGGTGTCTCTTACGGCAACTTCATCCCAGAGGGCCATGCTGCGCTCTCTGGCGTCCGCAAATTTTCCGGCCTTGTAGAAGCTGATGGCCGCCGCGCCCTTGTTGCCCCGTGCAAGCTGGGCTTCGGCCTTGCGGTACAGTCTGCCATAGTCCAGACTGCCCGGCATGGCGATATTTGTCCACTCGCTCACATCGCACTGTCCGCGGAAATTGTCGCCCACGGCCACGGCTGTGCCGTCGGCCTTGAGACCCACGCTGTGTTCATTGCCGGCGCTGATGGCTACAATGCCTGTCCATTCACCCACATTGCACTGACCGCAATTGTTTCTGCCGGTGGCTACGACTGTACCATCGGCTTTCAGTCCAAGAGTGTGAGAAGCACTTGCACTGATAGCCACAATATCTGTCCATTCGCCTACATCGCACTGGCCGTCCTCGCTTGTTCCTGAGGCTACTACAGTACCGTCAGTTCTGAGAGCAACAACATGATTATTTGTGGCTTCTATTGCAATTATATCTGTCCAGCCACTTACATCACCATAAAAATCGGTTTCATAGTGATTGCCTACTATTGTACCGTCAAATCTCAGACCATACCCGCCGCTTTCAGCAACAATATCCGTCGGAAGATTTTCCGCAGGCGCTGTGGTGCTCTCTACTTGGTGACTGACGGCGGTGTCAAATCTAACAGTGTACACCGAACCGTCGGCCTTAGTCGCAGATGTTGAGTAATGCCCGGCGCTGACAGAAATATATCCGTTGCCGCCTATGTTGCCGTATCGTCCAACGGTTTTAACGCTGCCGTCGGACATGAGGCACACCGTGTGCCCGTTACCGGCGGATATGGTATCACCGAGGTCTATTTCATCCCAGAGAGCAAGACTAAGTGCCTTGGCATCCTTATAGTCTGCAATCTGGCCAAAGGCCACGGCGGCCTGAGGGAGTTTTCCTTCTTCCATCAACTCCATGGCAGCTTCGTACCTGCCTTCAAGGGAGCTTTCGTAGAGAAGTCTGGCCGCTTCTTCGGCCTCTATGCGGGCTTTCTCTGCAGCTTCTTCCGCGGCTATACGGGCGCGCTCTGCTTCTGCTTCGGCTTCAAGGCGTGCTGCCTCGGCAGCAGCCTCAGCTTCAAGACGGGCCTGCTCTGCGGCTTCCTCAGCCTCAAGACGGGCCTGCTCTGCGGCGGCTTCGGCCTCAAGGCGGGCTGCTTCGGCCTCCTGACGGGCTTTTTCTTCCGCCTCTATGGCGGCCTGTCTTTCCGCCTCAAGGCGGGCGGCTTCTGCTGCTTTTTCCGCTGCTATACGCTCAAGCTCCGCAATTTTCAGGTTGTTGGCATGCTCCGCCTGCTGTGCGCTGTCCTTATAGTCATCAAGGGCGGTAAAGGCGGCGATGGCCTCGTCATAGTTTCCGGCCTCAAGAGCTTCCTGTGCGGAGGAATATTTCATTGCGGGGATAACAGTGGTTATTACGAGAATCACTGCGGCGGCGAGAGCTGCCACCGTGCCTATGATGATGGCGGCTTTCTTGGTTCTCTCGGCGCGCTCGGCTTTCAGGCGTGCTGCCTCAAGCTCCTGACGGCGCTTTATCTCCGCCGCTTTGCTGCGGCAGCCTTCAGCCTGTGCTGCACTGTCCTTGTATCCGTTCAGGGCCTCAAAGAGCTTGGCGGTGTTGTGGAGCTTGGCGATGTCGTTTTCGTATTTTGCAGATTTCAGATAGCTCTGGTAATCCGCCTCACGGCGCTTGGCAGCATTGTCGTAGGCAGCTTTTGCCTTTTCATCCGCCTTGGCAAGGTGGGCGGCATAGGCGGCTTCAAGCTTTTTCTTTTCTTCCTCTTCTTCCCGCTGGGCTTCCTTTATCCTGCGCTCAAGCTGATTATTAAGCTCTCTTTTGGCCCGGGTAAGGGAGGGGTCTTT
This sequence comes from Oscillospiraceae bacterium, assembly GCA_017465025.1. Classification (GTDB taxonomy): domain Bacteria; phylum Bacillota; class Clostridia; order Oscillospirales; family Oscillospiraceae; genus Limivicinus. The sequence goes on along the minus strand of JAFTXM010000113.1, from coordinate 20,876 downwards.
TTCCTCGGGGTCAAAGCGCTGGGCACGGGCAAGCCATTTGTAGCTATCCCAGTCCTTGAGGGTCTGCTCCTTTTGCAGCAGGCGGCTGTCCACCCTGCTGCTGTACTGGAGCTTATAGTCATATAGTGGGAGTATCTCCTCGGTTTTCAGGTAGCCGGGGAGAGCAAATTTCTTTACAGAGGCATTTATATGCTCTGCGTCTTTTTCAATATACAGAGTTTTAAAGCTGTCCTGTCTGTGCTTCTCAAGAAGCTTCTTTACAAACTCGTCAAGGCTATGGCTCTTTGTCTCATAAAGGGTCTTGCCTATGTATGCGCCCACGCACTCAGCGTCGTGGTTGAGCACTTCCTCGAAAAAGCCGTCGGCCTTTTCCCAGTCCCCATCCTCAAGGGCCATTGCGCCGCGCTTTAAGAGGGCGGAGATATTGGTGTTGGAGGCATGCTGGACAACAACGGTTTCCTTGATGTTCTCGCGTTCAGGCTCTTTGGGTTTGTCCGCCGACAGAACTTTGCCGATACCACGGATAAGGTCCTGCAAAAAGCCTATCTTGCCCATGTCATAGCTCATGAGCACGGCAAGCTGTTCGGGCAGGTCGTAGGGGTCCATATCCCGGTAACAGGGCAAAAGGAGCTTGCTTCTGTCCTTGCGCATGAGGCTGAGATAACGGCTCCACTCGTTTTTGACCCAAACCGCATTGAGATTTTCGGCGCTTGTACCTACAACCACCATGACCTTTGCGCTGTTGAGGGCAGCGAATATATAAGGCTCATACTGGGTGCCGGGGACATCCTCCAGCGATATGCGGGAGAAGAACACACGCCAGCCCCGCTCTGTGAGCTGATAATATATATCCTGAGCCAAAATGCTGTCACGGGTGCGCTCGCCGTTTGCGTCCAGTTCCTTATAGGAGATGAAAACATCATAGGGCTCTGCGTTCTGGCTGGTGGCAAGGATGCCGCGCTGTATCTCGGCAATCTTTGCCGCGTCCCGCTGGTAATGGCGGCGGGTTACACCATCAGAGTGCTCCAGTGCGGCAAGATAGTCCACATCCTCCAGAACGCTGTCAAAGCTGGCACGGTGGCAGGTGGGGAGATACTCATAGGTCTCCGGGTCTTCCACGTACTCTATGCCAAAGCGGCAGAGAACACAGCACCAGTGGGCCTCGGCGTCCGTGTCATCTTCGGCCACGATGCGCTCGTACACGGCGAGAGCCTTGTCAAACTCACCGATGCGGCGGAAATGGTTGCCGCGGTTGAAGGCCGCCGCCCGCTGCTCATTGTCAATTCTGGGCAGGGTCATCGTGCTGCCGCAATATTCGCAGGTGCCGAATGTTTTGTCGGTGGAGAGTTCTATATCTCCGCCGCACATTTTACATTTGATTACTGCCATGCCCTCACCTCACTCTCTGTTTTCTATATCGCTGATTTCTATATTATCCAAAGCAAACTCCATGCTGAGCATAAGAATTTCATTGCGGGTGCGACCCGTCCGTGATGCGACGGCATCAATATCGCGCAGCATGTCCTTGGGCATTCGCATGGAGATAATTGCGGTTTCTTCGGTATATTTCTTTTGCGTAATCTGCAATTTCGGTTTCTGCACAGTGGTCACTCCTATCCACATTTTATTGTACTACAATCGTATTCTATGTCAAGGAACAATTTGGTTTTTTCTGTAAAAAAGCTGAATAAAATGGATGATGAAGATGTATGGCATAAATTCATTTCCTCAGGAAATGAATTTATCATGTGCATGGTACATTCAACTCATTTAATGTATCACGTTATTTCACAAGTTAAATCACGAAAAAACTTTTTTCCTCGGGAAATAAGTTTTTGCATACCTTACCGGTGCTCTCATACACTCTTTAACATAGCAAATGATGAGAAAAACTTTTATCACCGTGAAAAAAGTTTTTCCCTTGTGCTGTTTGTTCGCTCCTGCTGTTTTACGGCTTCTATAGCCTCGTCTATTTTACTTTTTCCGAAATATTTCTTCACACGCTCAAGGTCTTTTGCCTTGGCCTTGAGGGAGCGCATCTCTTTTGAAGCAGAGTTAAGCAATGACTCCAGAAAGTTATTTTTTTTCTTCTCCTGATGGTACATACTTTCTATACTTTCGTAGTTCCACTTTAGCTTCACGTAGGCTGAGTATATTGACATTATAACTTTGGACATCTTTTCAATTATAGGCTTAGCTTTTTTCTCCCGGTAGCTCTTCGCCGTCTCAAACGGTGCAGCTTCCGGGAGTATTTCTTCCGGAGATTTAGAATACTCCTCAGCCAGATACTCCGCATTTTCTACCTCCGGCGTCAGCTGCTCAAGTCGATGTTCAAGCTCGGCCACCTCCCTGGCCCGCTGCTCTTTCTTGAAGTTCAGCACATCCAGATGCTCAAGGTGTGTACCTTTCTGTTCCCACTTTATACCGTGCCTGTGCATTATCTCGGCCAGTGCTTCTTTCTCGGACTCTATCCAGAGAATGCGCTCGTTGCTGGTCTTGCCCTCACCTTTGAAGCCCTGCGCTTCAAGAGCCTTTTTCAGCGATACTCTGGTTGACAGGCCCCGCTTGCTGCTGGTGATAAAGGGCACAAAGTCTATGTGCAAATGAGGTGTTGCCTCGTCCATATGTAGGTGTGCGGAAAATACTCTCAGCTGTGGATTTCTTCCCTCAAAGCCCAGCATGAACTGGTGAAGAATTTCCTTAGCCTTGTCTCCTTCGGGAGTCCCTACCGCCATATCGTCCTTGTTGCCTATCTGGAAGATGACCTCATAAAAGGGCTTCTCCTGTTTCCCTGAGCGTATCTTCTCGTAGTAGTCTTCTATCATCCTATCCTTGCGGGTTTGCTTGGCGTTGTATTCTTCCAAAGCCTCATCAAAGAGCTCATGGTACACATCCTTTATATCTTGGCAGCAGTACTCAATGTTGTCCTTTGTACGTTCCCGGTCAACATTGGCTGCGGTATATGTTCTTCTGTTGTGGGCTATTACTCCCGGTCCGGACATTGCGCTTATCGTTCTTTTCAATCAATTCCTCCTTGTAAAAAGCCTTTTGTTACTTTTGGCAAAAGTAACGCAAAAGCACTTTTGACAGCGGAGCCATCAAAAGCACCATGCGCTCTGCGAGGCAGTATGCGGCTTCTGCGGAAGCCTCACAGTGGACGACAGCGTGTATTGCCACACTGCCGCCCACCGTGACGGTGGTGACGATAGTGACGGTATTTTTGGTACCGTCTAAACCATCGTCACACCGTCACGCATTGTCACGCTTAAGCTCAATTCTTCTCCCAGCGTGACTTCGGCTGCTGCTGTATTTTATTCCATATTCATCATGCAGCCGTCCGGCGTTTGCGTTCAGCTTAAATGTCAGAGCATTGGCTTTCATATCTATACCTAAAGCCTGTACCAGCTCCGTGGGGCTGCCGCTCCAATGATCTGCATTCCCAATAAGTCTGTTAAGCTGCCCTAACACCGGCTCCGGGGCTTCTTTCCAGATTTCGGTCTCTACACTCTCCAGCTCCCAGCACAGGCTTTCTTCGTTCCTTTTCAAATAAAGCTTCTGATCCTGCTGGTCACGTCCCGAAACTTCCAGGGAAGCGGTATTCGCTGTGCGCCTCTCTTTACGCAGGAGAAAGGCTCCGTCAGCGGCCCCCATCAAGCCTGTAGTGCCGGATATCATGTCAAAGCCATCCTCCGCCTGTTGTTTTCTTGTGTGATGCACAAGGATAATACATATAGAGTGCTTATCTGAAAGCTTCTTAAGTTCAGCTATCTCAGCATAGTCTCCTGCATAACTGTATTGTTCCCTGTTTGCATCCCGCACCTTTTGCAGGGTATCTACGATAACAAGCCTTGTACCACGGTGTTCCTCAATGAAATGTTCTATCTGCTGTATAAGTCCGCCGCCTATGCTCCGTGAGTAAACAGTTAAATGTAACTTGTCTGTCGGCTCCTCGCCGAACATCCGGTACATTCTTGTTTGCAATCTTCTTTTGTCGTCCTCAAGAGCCAGATACAGTACATGGCTTTGCATCACCTCCATTCCCCAGATAGGAGCCCCAGTACTTATATGCCATGCAAACTGCATCACCAGAAAGGACTTGCCGAGCTTGGGAGCTCCGGCAAGGATATATGTGCCGACTGTCAGCAGGCCCTCGATTATTGAGGGCCTGCTTTCAAACACTTCTTCGTACAGCTCTGCCATGGTAAAGGTTTTAAGATATGTAGGATTCATTTTCCGCTGCAAATCTCTTTCGATTTCATACAGATCTTTTGTAACTGCGTTCATTCTGGAATTCCCGTTTGGCCGCCCCACAGGAATGGATTCCTGCTTATTCTCCCACTGCATAGCCGCCTCCTGTGTTCCGGTCTATCCACTCCATCAGTTTGTCTCTCGGTACAAGCATACGCTTGCCTATACGCAGAGTAGGGAAACCCTCCGTATGCAAAAGCTGATAGGCCCCGGCCCGGGATATCCCCAAGACCTGAGCCAACTGTTCTGCGCTGAGTACGTTTGGAAGATTTTCAAATGCTATAATTCTTCGACTCCTTTCGCTTGCCTTAATAGACTCTTTGGTATATAATGTGTTTAGTAGGTCGTCTAAATGCATTATATACACAGTGGTTTGCAAGGAGTGTTTTATCTTGTCGAAGGGAAATAAAAAAATTTCCGTCTGCGCATATACAGACGGAAAGAGGGAATGTTATGAAATTCGTGAGGAGAAGACTCTGCTTTGGCACAGGGAGTATCCCATAGGTCAGGGCATAGCAGACTTTATCTATGCAGATATAAATAAGAAGGACATACGGCTTCTTCTTGAGGAAAGTCCTGTGTTTGCTGTCATTGCAGCAAATGAAAATATATCTGAGTTACAGAAAGCTCAGCTTTGGCTGAAAGATATATTCCCGATGGAAGTAATTCCCGAAAACCTGGGTTATGGCAGGATATGCTATGAGCAGGTATGCACCGGGTATATTGGGCCCTTTGCGTATGACTTGCCGGACAGGAAATATATCATAGAACAGCATAGGCTCAAAGAAGAGCTTTCTGAGCCCTTCTATACCGAGGTACTGCACACCGATTCTGCAAGAGACCTTATCTCGTTCATGCTTGTAAACTATATAAATTACGGCATAAATTTCCGCAAGTGTAAATACTGCGGCAAGTACTTCGGTATCGTTGGCAACTACAACACCGAGTACTGCAGTCGTAAGGCTTCTCAAACAGGCGGTAAGACCTGTAAAGATTTGGGCTCCTTCCGTATCTATGAGAAGAGAATTCTTGAAAACCCTGTTATAAAGGAATACAAGCGTTCCTACAAGGCTCACAACGCCCGTGTGAGTAAGGGGATGATGACAAGGGACGAGTTCAACGCCTGGTCACTGGAAGCCAGAGAAAAGCGGGATATGTGCTTAAACGGTGAGCTGGACTTTGAAGAGTTCATTGAATGGCTTGAGAGTGACCGTATGCGGGCAAGAAAACGAATGGACTGACTGGACATAGATTCTGATTCTGAGGAAAGAGAGGTTTAATGTCAGGAAAAACGACAAGAGGTGCCAGCGGAGGCGGCACCATAAGGAAGCGTTCGGATGGACGCTGGGAGGCGCGATACACTTTAGGCTTTGATCCAAAGACCGGAAAGCAGATTCAAAAATCCATCTATGGCAAGACTCAGAAGGAAGTGCGCCAGAAGCTAAATCAGGTAATAAGAGAGATTGATGAGGGGACATTCGTTGCACCCAACTCTATCAAACTCGGAGACTGGCTTGATATCTGGCTCAAGGATTACACTGGAAATATCAAGCCTGCAACAAAGAGCGCATATGAACAGCATGTACGGGTACATCTTAAACCATATCTAGGTGACATACGGCTTACCAAGCTTGCACCTTATATGGTTCAGAAGGTTTACAATATGCTGCTTGATGATATGCACCTTTCTCCAAAGTCTGTAAAGAACATTCACGGTGTATTTCACAGATCACTTGAGCAGGCAAAGAAGCTTGGCTACTTGCGGGTTAATCCCTTGGAAGCTGTCATACTCCCCAGAGTAGAGAAAAAACAAATCAAGCCTCTGGAGGATTCTGATGTAATATCCTTCTTGAACGCCATCAAGGGGGACCCCTATGAGCTTGTATTATTTGTAACTGCTTTCACCGGGCTAAGACAAGGAGAGGTGCTCGGCCTCACTTGGGACTGCGTTGACTTTGAAAACGGCACGCTGCTGATAAACAAGCAGCACAACCGGGCAAAGGGCGAAAAGGAGTTTAGTTTCAGCAGTCTCAAAAATGATAAAATCCGGGTACTCACCGCAGCCTTTGACGTAATGGATGCCCTGAGAAAGCAAAAAGCCCAACAGCATATGTGGGCAATACAGGCGGGTAATCTATGGAATAATGAAAAGAATCTTGTGTTTACGAACGAGTTGGGTCGATACATAAACAACAAGACTCTTTACATGAATTTCAAAAGGATTATGGCAGAGATAGGTTTGGAGGAGCTTCGTTTCCACGACTTGAGACATACATACGCCGTCAATAGTCTGCGTGCCGGTGATGATATCAAAACGGTGCAGGAAAACCTGGGACACTCTACAGCTGCTTTTACACTAAGCACATACGCACATGCAACGCCGGGTATGAAGCGTGAAAGTGCTAACCGCATGGAGCAGTATATACAAAGTCTGCGTTCCGGTGGATAAAACTTTCTCCCTGTCTTTTATGTCCAAATGATACTAAAGGGTCAAATGAGTATGACCCAATATTGTCTTGTAAAGGGTCGCAGCAAGGGTCATGTCTGAAATAGCATCCTTTTTTCAGGACTTTTCAGATGCAAAACGTGCCACTTTTTCGTCAAAACAAAGAAAAAGCTGTACTTTTTCAAGTACAGCTCTGGTGGGGGAAGGTGGATTCGAACCACCGAAGGCATTGCCAGCAGATTTACAGTCTGTCCCCTTTGGCCACTCGGGAATTCCCCCATATTCTTTTTTCTCACGGTGGAGCTGGTGGACGGACTCGAACCCCCGACCTGCTGATTACAAATCAGCTGCTCTACCGACTGAGCTACACCAGCATCGGACCGGCCTGATAATAATAGCAAACATACCCACTTTTGTCAACACCCAATTTTACAAATTTCAAATAATTATTTTGTTCTTAGATGGACAAACTGTTCTCATTGAAATGCAGGACTTGTTATGATAAAATTGGTTCGCTTATAATCGGCGAATGGAGAGATATATGAGAACTGCCAACAGATACAGAGCCAAAGTAATGTTTTTGACCCTATTTGTCGCGCTGCTGCTGATTGTTTTACTTTTAAGGAGCGTAAGCGGCTCTGAGAGAATTGACAAAGAGGACCAAGTGATTGACCCCCACGCAGGGCAAGTGTATCTCTACGACGGTTTTGACTGGATATGGATGACCCCTCTGGAGGGTGTGCCTGTCAATGTGTTCACCGAGGAAATGTTCAGAACCACCGGCACGAGGATAGACTATCTGGGCAGTGAATACACCGTGACCCGCGGCATTGATGTTTCCGAACACCAGAAGGAAATAAACTGGCAGCAGGTGGCCTCCTCCGGTGTGGATTTTGCGTATATCCGCGTGGGACGCCGCGGATACACAGAGGGCGGGCTGTTTGAAGACCCTTATTTCAAGGCCAATATAGAAGGCGCACTGGCCAACGGTATTGATGTGGGCGTATATATGTTCTCGCAGGCTATCACCGTGTCCGAGGCCATGGAAGAAGCCAAATTTGTACTTGATCGCATACAGGGCTACAACGTGGCTTTGCCGATTGTTTTCGACTGGGAGAAGATAGAAGACCCAACGGCGAGAACGGCCTTACTTGAAATGAACGGGCGCACCGACTGCGCCGTAGCCTTCTGTCAGACAGTTGAGAACGCAGGGTACAAATCATGCGTATACTTCAACCGAAACCTTGGCTATTACGGCTATGACCTGACAAGGCTTACAGATTACGAGTTCTGGTTCTCACTGCCGGAAAGCGGCTTTCCCAATTTTTATTATGCCATGGACATGTGGCAGTACAGCTTCACTGAAAATGTGCCCGGCATCGGCATTGAGACGGATATGAATCTGCGTTTCGTCCCCAAAACACAATAATTGCCCATATCGCAAGAAAAGTACTTGAATTTTCACGCCAAATGCGCTATACTTTTCCAGCACGCCGGTGTGATGGAATGGTAGACGTAGCGGATTCAAAATCCGCCGATGGCGACATCGTGTGGGTTCGAGTCCCACCACCGGCACCACGTCAGAGCTAATTTCGCTCTGCTCTAAAACAGCCGTTTCGTAAGAGCGGCTGTTTTTTCGTCTGAGCTTCATTGCTCTTCCTTTCCAACTTGAAATCCTGCTTCACAGATTTCAAGTTGGTTTTTTCTTGTCTGTGGTCGGGCACGGGGTAGAGCATCATCACAAGTCCACACCCAGAAAATGCTTTGCGGCAATACCGACGAAGAAAGAGATAACGGCAACGCTGATGCTGATAATGGCCATTTCCAGAAACCTCGACTTGAAGGCCTGACCCTGCGCTACGGAGGTGTAGTAGGTGAAGCCCGCAATTATGAGCACCACAATAAGGAGCATACAGACCATTGCGGCAAGATACTGGCTGGAGGCAAAGAGAAGATACGGCGCAATAAGCAGCACTACAGTGATAAGGTAGGCAATGCCCGTATAGGTGCAGGATTTGAGAGCATCTGTCCTGCCCTCGCTGCGGGCTGAGAGAAATTCGCTTGAGGCCATGGAGAAGGTGGCTGAAATGCCGATGATAAGGCCGGAGAGGGCTATAAGGCGGGTATTCTGCATGGCAAAGGTAAAGCCGGCAAGACTGCCCGTAAGCTCCACCAGGGCATCATTGAGGCCCAGCACCATGCTGCCCACATACTGGAGACTTTCTTCATCCAGCATCTCAAGCAGAGCTTCCTCGTGCTCTTCCTCCTGCTGGCGGATATGCTCACTTTCGGGAACTTCCGCAAGAAGCTGAGCATACTCATCCTGCGCGCCGGCCTCCCCATTTTCCATAAGCTTTACTGCAAAGGTAAAGCCGAAGACTCTGGCGATGAGGGTGTACCAGAACACTTTGAGCTTTTGGGGCTTGGGCTTAATTTCGCTATATTTCTCCCATATGGCGGCATGGGCCTGCTCCTCCTGAGACAGCCGGAGAAGGGTTTCCTTATTTTCTTCACCCTTGGCAAATTTCGCTATATTAGCATATATGCAGCTTTCATTGACTTCGTTCTGCTGCATTTTTCTGATTATGTCCATAGACTGCTTTGAAACAGAATTCATAAAACCAAACCTCCTGAAAATACTGGGCTCATTATATATCTACAGTCATTAATTTACAAGGACATAAAAAATATACTTGACAAATTAATACATATACTGTATTATACCAGTGGTTAGCAAAGGCTAACCACTATTCAGACCATACGGTTAGCATATGCTAATCAATAAAAGGAGCGATTATGATGCCTTTGACTTTTGCCGGTATCGGAGAAGAAAACATCATCAGAAGGGTTGGCGGAAAGCCTGAGGTCAAAAGACACCTTGAAAATCTGGGCTTCGTGGCAGGCTCGGACGTGACTGTAATAAACACCATCGGCGGCAACCTTATTGTTAAGGTCAAAGAAGCACGCGTGGCGCTCAGTCAGGAGCTTGCTCAGAAAATAATGATATAATTTTAAGGAGTTTGAAAAGATGAGGACACTAAGAGATCTCAAAACAGGCGAAAGTTCCAGAGTTGTAAAGCTCCACGGCGAGGGCGCTGTGAAAAGACGCATTATGGACATGGGCATAACCCGCGGCGTAGAGGTTTACGTGAGAAAGCTTGCTCCGCTGGGAGATCCTATTGAGCTTACTGTAAGAGGATACGAGCTTTCCATCCGTAAGGCGGATGCGGAGAACATAGAAATAGAGTAATGTGTACGGGGCAGCAGCCCCTTAAAAAATACGGTTTGGTTAGCATATGCTAACAGGAGGATGAAATGGACATCAGAATAGCCCTTGCAGGAAACCCCGACTGTGGTAAAACCACACTTTTCAATAGTCTGACCGGTGCACGGCAGTACGTTGGCAACTGGCCCGGCGTTACTGTAGAGAAAAAGGAAGGCAAGCTGAAAAATCACAATGACGTGACCATAACTGACCTTCCCGGTATCTACTCCCTCTCTCCCTACACCCTTGAGGAAGTAGTGGCAAGAAATTATCTTGTGGGAGAGCGGCCTGATGTAATACTCAACATCGTGGACGGCACTAATCTTGAAAGAAACCTTTATCTCAGCACACAGCTCATGGAGCTGGGTATTCCCGTGGTGGTGGCCATAAACATGATGGATGTGGTGCACAAAAACGGAGACAAGATCGACACCCGCGAGCTTGGCCGCGCCCTGGGTTGCCCCGTGCTTGAGATATCTGCACTCAACTCAGAAGGTACTATGGAGGCTGCCGAAGCCGCAATCAAGGCGGCAAAAGGCGGTAGCTTTGTCCCCATGCACACCTTCTCCGGCTCTGTGGAGCACACCATTGCCCACATTGAAGAAGCCGCTGTACACGCCTTGCCTGAGCCCCAGCAGCGCTGGTACGCCATCAAGCTTTTTGAGCGGGATGAAAAGGTCATGGAACAGCTCAAGCTCAGTGATACTGTTCTTTCCCACATTGAAAGCGACATTGCCGCCATAGAGGCAGAGCTGGACGACGATGCCGAAGCCATCATCACCAACGAACGCTATGTGTACATAGGCGAGCTTGTAAAGGCCTGCTACAGGAAAAAGTCCGCCGGAAAAATGAGCACTTCCGACAAGATCGATACCGTTATCACCAACCGTATTCTGGCCCTGCCCATTTTCGTGGCTGTGATGTGGCTTGTATACACAATTTCCATCGGCACCATCGGGGACTGGACAGTTGGCTTTATGAATGATACACTCTTTGGTGAGTGGATAATCCCCGGTGTGACGGCGGCGCTTGAGGGCTGGGGCGTGGCTGACTGGCTTGTAAGCCTTGTTGCCGACGGCATAATCGGCGGCGTGGGCGCTGTTCTCGGCTTTGTACCCCAGATGCTTATACTCTTTATTTTGCTTGCAATGCTTGAAGACTGCGGCTACATGGCCCGCGTGGCGTTCATCATGGACCGTATCTTCCGCAAGTTCGGGCTGAGCGGCAAGTCCTTCATCCCCATGCTGGTAGCTACCGGCTGCGGTGTGCCCGGTATCATGGCCTCCCGCACCATTGAGCAGGACAGAGACAGGAAAATGACCATCATGACTACCGGCTTCATCCCCTGCGGAGCTAAGATGCCCATTGTCGGCCTTATTGCAGGCGCACTTTTCGGCGGAAGCTCATGGGTGGCAACGGCAGCATACTTTATAGGTGTTGGCGCTGTTATCGTGTCCGGTATCATACTCAAAAAGACCCGCGCCTTTGCAGGCGATCCCGCTCCCTTTGTTATGGAGCTGCCCGCATATCACAGCCCTGTGGCTTCCAATGTCCTTCGCGCTACATGGGAGCGCGGCTGGAGCTTCATAAAGCGTGCAGGCACCGTTATTCTGGCAGCCAGTGTGATAATCTGGGTGCTCAACTCCCTCTCTTTTGAGGGCGGCTTCCACTATATCACCGAGGAAATGGGCGGCGCATCCATCCTTGAGGTATTGGGCAGCTTTATTGCGGTTCTCTTCGTGCCTCTGGGCTTTGGCAACTGGCAGGCTGCTGTGGCAACGGTTTTGGGTCTGGTTGCAAAGGAAGAGGTTGTGGGCGTATTCGGCTCTCTCAGCTCCATGGCAGATGCAGATCTGGCATTTGAGCTGGTGGATGCAGCAGATTCCGTTGGTCTTGCGGTTATCGGGCAGGAGTTCTTCGGCGGCAGCAAGCTGGCGGCCTTCTCCTTCCTTATTTTCAACCTTCTCTGCGCCCCCTGCTTTGCAGCTATGGGTGCTATCAAAAGAGAAATGAACAACGGTAAGTGGACCTGGTTTGCCATTGGCTATATGTGCGTATTCGCCTATGCCATCAGCCTTATTGTATACCAGCTGGGTCTTCTCGTTGGCGGTGTGTTCACTGTGTGGACCGCTGTGGCTGTTGCAGTGCTGCTCGTGCTGGTTTATCTGCTGCTGCGCAGAAATCCCTATGAGAAGCTCAACTGAAAAATGATTCGAAAGGAGCACTGAATATGAATTTAGCCAGCATAATCGTGGCCGCAGTTGTGGCTGTGATATTCGTGTCGATCATAGTGTCGGCCATTGTAAAAAAGAAGCAGGGCAAAAGTCTTTGCTCCTGTGGTTCATCCTGTGCAGGCTGCGCCATGAAGGGCTCCTGCCACGGGGGAAAAAATTAGTTTACCATACCATATATTACCTCTCTATAACTATGCCATAAGCGAAAGGGCGCGGGTTTCCGCGCCTTTTTGTTTTATGGGTATTTTATTTTGTATCTCTCATGGCAATATTAAAGGCTGCGCCGCAGTATATGACGGTACAGCAGGAATACAGCCACAGCATCAGAAGTATTATTGAAGCAAGGGAGCCATACACAAGAGGGTAATTGGATGAGCGGCTTATTACAAAGGAAAAGGCCATTGATACCGCCAGCATTGCGAGCGCCGCCAAAGCCGCACCTATATGGGTGGAATAAGCGTTTTCCGGTCTTTTTGGCATTTCGTATATGCTCCATACCACGATGAAGAAAATCCCTGCCAGAGCCGCAAAACGGAAAAATACCCACGCTCCGTCTATGTCCAGAAAAGGCAGAACCCGGTTGATAAACGCGATGAAGCGTCCGCCCGAAAGCATAAGCAGTACGGCAAAATACATGGCTGCCAGAAAAACGAGGGAAAATGCCACGCTGAACACATAGTGTCTGAGTCCGGTATAGCCCTGACCGCCCTGCAAGGCGCAAAGAGTGCTCTGCAAAGAGCGCAAAGCGGAAGAGGCATAGGATATGAGCACCAATAGCCCCGCAACCAGCATGGCTGTGCTGTTATTGAGCGATATATAATCAAGAAATTCCTCTATGAGCTTTATTGTGTCAGGTGCGAGGATGCCGCTGGCAAGGCGAACTATGCGCAGGGCGCTTTCATAGCTGTTGCCCAGCATGGTGTACAGACAGATGAGCAAGGGGAAGGCCGTCATTGTAAGATAATAAGAAAGGGCAGCGGAAGCCGTATTGAGTCTGTTGCTCTTGTAAATACGCAAAAACTCAGTTATAAATCCAACAAATCTTTTCGGAATTTATAGCACCTCCCATCATAAAAAAGTACAGCACCGCATTTATTATCTGCGGTGCTGTACTTTAAAATTATAGTCAGTTCAGACTGGAAAAATTACTTAGTATTGAATATTTTGAAGATGCTGTCAAAGGGATCTTCGGCAGGCTCGGAGGGTGCAGCAGCAGGTGCGGCAGGGGCCACGGGAGCTGCGGGTACTACGGGAGCCGCGGGGAACACGCGCTCTTCTGCCAGAGGAATATTCATGGGAGAGGGAGCGGCAGCGGCAGCCTTCTCGGCAGCGCCGGTAAACAGACCCTGGGGCTTGTCCTTATTCATGCTGACCGGACGGATGCCGGGGGCTGCGGCAGCAACACCGGCTGCAGCGGCTGCATTTGCACCGTCCTCAAAGCCGGTGGCGATGACGGTGACGCGGATCTCATCCTGAAGGTTTGCATCGAAGCTTGCGCCGAAGATGATGTTGGCATCGGGGTGGGCAGCTTCCTGCACCAGATTTGCAGCGGTTTCAACATCTTCAAGGTCCATATCCTCAGAGCCGGTGATGTTGATAAGCACGCCGCGTGCGCCGTTGATAGAGGTCTCCATGAGGGGGCTGGAAACTGCCATGCGGGCAGCGTCCTCAGCCTTGCCCTTGCCCACTGCGTGACCCACGCCCATATGGGCATAGCCTGCATTGCGCATAATGGTGCTGACATCGGCAAAGTCAAGGTTGATAAAGCCTGTGTTCTTGATAAGGTCGGAAATGCTGGTGACTGCCTGATGGAGAACATCATCGGCGATCTCGAAAGCATTTGCCAGAGTAACCTTCTGGTCGGTGGCGAATTTCAGCCTGTCATTGGGGATTATGAGCAGAGAGTCGACCCGGCTTAAAAGCTCCTTGATACCGGCGTTGGCCTGATCCATGCGGCGCTTACCCTCAAACTTGAAGGGCTTTGTGACAACTGCCACAGTGAGAATACCCGCCTCGCGGGCAAGCTCTGCCACAGTGGGAGCTGCACCTGTGCCGGTGCCGCCGCCCATACCGGCGGTGATGAACACCATGTCGGCATCTTCAATGGACTTGGCTATGTTGTTGCGGCTCTCCTCGGCGGAGCGCTTGCCGACCTCAGGATCAGAGCCTGCACCCTGTCCGCGGGTCATCTTCTCGCCTATCTGAAGCTTCTGATGGGCGTTGGAAATGGCAAGAGCCTGCTTGTCCGTATTGATGGCGATGAACTCAACACCCTGAGTGCCGGCTCTGACCATTCTGTTGACAACATTATTACCTGCGCCGCCTACACCGACTACTTTTATACTTACCAGATTTTCGGGTCCTGTCTCGGCTCTGAAATCCATGCTTGTGCCTCCCTGTGAAATATTTCATCACTTGACGTGAAAAAGTTTAGGATATTTTTCTACATTTTGACTTATATATATTATTACATTTTTCTTTTTAGGTCAATAGCTATTTTTATTTTTCGGAAATTACTTGTAAACAAATTGTAATGGCGTTATTCCGACATGAAATGGGCGCTGCTGCCGTCGGAGAGATCCAGATATCCCACGTCCCCTGCTGTAAGTTTTTCCAGAACGGAAACAAACATTCCAAATTTATACTCTGTATTGGAGTTCGAGCCAAGACGGACGGTAAACCTGTCCCCGTAATAGAAAAACACATTGTCGGGGTCCGCAAAATCTATCATGGTGACATTCATGTAGATGCCCCGCTCCTGCACCTGAAAGAGTATCTCTCTCAGATACTCCACAAGTTCGGTATCGCCGTCCTCAGTCTGCATGGGTTCGCCAATAAGAAGAGTTCCGGGCTTTATGCCCTCAACGGGTATCAAAGCCACCAGCTCCTCCTCCACTGCCTTGCCCAGCACCTTGCAGTTATGGTCCAGCGTCCAGAACTCATCGCCCAGCACAAGGTAGGCCAAAGCCTTGCTCTCCGTGACCTCAATGGTGACACTGTCGGGCAGATGTCTTTCAACGGAGACTTCTTCTATGTAGGGCAGCTTTGCAAAAACACGGCTGATAGCGGCAAAACGGTCAAAGAAAAACAGGTTGTCGCCCTCTTCTATGTCGATGGCGCGGATTATTTCCTCATCAGTATAGTGGCTGTTGCCGACAACCTGTATATCCGCCACGCGGAAGAAAACACTCATCACAAATATGATGGAGACAATGACCACAACGAACATCAAGGGCGCACTGACACTGGCAAAGCGGCGTCTCCTGCGGGGCTGCTGGAAAGCTTCGCTGTGTCTGCTTGAAGGCGGCTGGTCAAAATGGGTATGAGGCATGATATGTATACTCCCCTTTTTATCTGGTGGAATGTGAAAGGAAGCAGGGCTTCCTCAGTACTCAAGAAAAATGTCCGCACCGATGGCGCGAAGCCGCGCGTCAAATCGCTCATAGCCGCGGCCAATATGCCCGTCATCAAATACCACCGTCTCCCCCTCGGCGGCAAGACCGGCTATCAGCATGGCAGCACCGCCCCGAAGGTCAGTGGCATTGAGGCTTGTGCCCCGGAGACATTCAACACCGTATATTTCGGCATCCCTGCCCTCAATGACAATATCCGCGCCCAGACGCCGAAGCTCGGAAGCCTGCCTGTAGCGATTTTCAAAGATATTCTCCCTTATATGAGTGCAGCCCTCAGCCTTCAGTAATGCCGCCATCAGAACCGGCTGAGCATCGGTGGGAAAACCGGGATAAGGCTGGGTGGATATCTGCCCCGGCGCTTTCAGGCGGCCCTCGGAGCATATACTGACGGCACGGTTTTTGCTCATTATATCACAGCCGGCTTTATTAAGGAAGTAGAGAACCGTAGAAAAATGTTCCGGAACTACGCCGCGAAGCTCCACTTTTCCGCCGCAGGCAGCCACCGCACAGGCAATGGTGGAGGCCACGATCCTGTCAGGCATGATGCGGCAGACCGCATGCTTTTTCGGCTTCATGCCGTCTATAACCACGGTGTCCGTCCCGGCTCCCGTAACATTTGCGCCGAGAGCACGAAGATAGTCCTGCAAGGCCACGATCTCAGGCTCACGGGCTGCACCGCGGATGAGGGTCTTTCCCCGGGCGGTACAGGCTGCAAGCATTATATTCTCCGTTGCGCCTACGCTGGCGAAGGGCAGCCTGATATCCGCGCCGTGGAGCTTTCTGGCCTTGCAGTAAATCTCCTGTCCATCCTCCTCTATCTCCGCGCCCATCTGGCGAAGGGCAGAAAGATGCAGATCGATGGGCCTTTTACCAAGCTGACAGCCGCCGGGCAGGCTCAGCCTTGCCTCGCCGCAGCGGGCAAGCAGCGCGCCCATGAAGATAACGGAGGAGCGCATCTCTTCCATAAGGCTGTGCGGAATTGCAGAACAGGAGAAATATGTAGAGTCGATATAAACGTCGTTTTTGCGCTGCTCCGCCACACAGCCCAGATGCCGGAGTATCCGCAGGGCTGCATCCACATCCTTTAGCTGCGGCACGTTCACAAGCTCCGTGCGAGCCGGGCATATCACGGATGCTGCGATTATCGGCAAAGAGGCATTTTTTGAGCCTTGCACGAAACACGCGCCCTCAAGCCGGTTTCCTCCCCTTATATGCCATATGTCCATAAATATCCCCCCGTGCAATCAAATCATGCCATATTATGCAGTGGGGGGAGCATTTGTGTTTACTTTTTATTTTCCACAAGGTCAAGGACTATGGAAGCGATTCTGTCCACCGCATCGGAGACCGCAAGCTCCTTCATGCACCTTGACATTTCATCCATTCTGGCCTTATCCCCAAGAAGGGCGCGAACCTCGTCATAAAGTGACTTTGCATCAAACTCGCCCTCAATCCTGACGACAGCACCGCCTGCCCTTTCAAGGACACGGGCGTTTTTCTCCTGATGGTTGTCGGTAACATTGGGAGAGGGCACGATGACAACAGGCTTGCCCATGAAACTCAGCTCAGAGAGCGTGGAAGCTCCTGCGCGGCAGAGAATAAGGTCCGCCGCTGCCATGACGCAGGGCATATCGTAGATATAGCGGCGCACATCCACCCCGTGAGACTCATAGCAGGGGCAAAGCTCACTGAGTTTCTGCATGAAGCCGTCATAGTACATATTTCCGATGGAGTGGATAAGCCGGAAGCCGGAATTATCGTCAATAAGCGGTATCATGTCACCCATGATGCCATTCATATGCTTTGAGCCCAGAGAGCCCCACACGGACACAACCAGAGGCATATTTTCCGGTATGCCAAGCTTTGCTTTGGCCTGTGCCTTTGTAAATTCACAAAACTCACCCCTGACGGGTGTGCCGGTGACGACCACTCTCTCAGGATGGTGGTAATGCTTGCAGCTTTCCTCAAAGCCCACCATTATCTTATCCACCTTGTCTGCCAGCATTTTTGTTGTCAGGCCGGGCATGGCGTTGCTCTCGTGGACAGCGGTGGGAATATGCATTTCATGGGCCGCCATCAGCACAGGATAGCACACGTAGCCGCCGGTGCCTATTACCGCATCGGGCTTGAAGTCCTTGATTATAAGCTTTGCATCGTGATGGGACACAGCCACGTTCTTCAGGGTCTCAAGATTGTGCTTTATGGCAGCAAGGTCATGACCCCGGCTTATGTTGGTTATCTTGAGCCCCTTTATCTCATAGCCAGCCCGTGGCACAAGCTCCATCTCCATCTTGCCCTCAGCACCGATAAAAAGAAACTCACTGTCCGGCATGAGCTGACGAAGTCTGCCCGCTACTGCAAGGGCAGGATTGATATGACCGGCGGTGCCGCCGCAGGTGAAGATAAATTTCATGGTTTTTGTCCTTTCTAATGCTTTATTCGCTCCCGGGAGGCGCTGAGTATGATACCCATCTCAAACAGCTCGATGAGCAGCGCTGTACCCCCATAGCTGAAAAAAGGCAGGGATATGCCCGTACAGGGAATTAAATTTGTGACCACTGCCACATTCAGAAAGGTCTGAATGGCAAGCAGGGAAATAAGGCCCGCGCTGACAAGAAAAGAATATCTGTCCTTACAGTGCAGGGCTATCCAGTAGCCTCTGAGGATGAGCAGCGCGAAGAGCGCCAATATCAAAGCCGCGCCGATAAAGCCCATTTCCTCACACACTACCGAGAATATAAAGTCATTATGCTCCTCCGGGAGATAGAGATATTTCTGGCGGCTGCCGCCAAGGCCAAGGCCGCTCAAGCCCCCGGAGCCTATGGAATAGAGGGACTGGACTATCTGATAGCCCTCGTCCGTCGGACTTGAAAAAGGGTCGCGCCAGGTATTGATACGGCTGGAGGCATAGGGAAAGAATGTGAGCACCACAGCGATGGCGCCGGCTGCCAGGCCAAAGGCTGACACGAACCATACAAGCCTCACCCCGCCCAGAAAGAGCATGATGCACCCGATAGCCACAATGATGACCGAGGCGGAAAAATGCGGTTCCAGAACGAGCAGGGCAACAATGAGCACAAGTATGCCCGCAAAGGGGATTATACCATACCTTATGCTCTTCATACCAGTCCTAAATTTGCAGATAAGATATGAAAAAGAGAGCACCACCGCAAGCTTTGCAAGCTCCGAAGTCTGCACCGTAAGTCCGCCCACACCCAGCCAGCGCCTTGCGCCGTTGGCCTTGACCCCGATAAAGGGTACAAGGGCCAGCATTATCACAACAAGCACAAGAAAGTGCAGGGAAAAGCGCCTGTATATATGCATGGGTACTCTGGATGCCGCCAGCATCGCGCCCACACCCAAAAAAGCAAACAGAAGCTGTCGGACAAAATAATAAAGGGCGTTGCCCCCTGTCACATTGCCCGGGTCATAGTAGGCGCGGGCATAGCTGGAGGAGAGCACCATAACAAGCCCCATACCCAGCAATAGCAGCACCATAACGAAAAAAGATGTGTCAAAGCTGCGGCGAGGCCGTTTTTTCCCATCACGCGAAAAGTCGGCGAGGCGGGCGCTTTCATAACGCATCTTCCCACCTCCCCGACTTTCATGTCATCATATTCAGGGTATATAACGATGGAAAACCCCAATAAATGATATGATGGCAAAGACCAGAGATATGCCTGTAAAAAGAACAAAAAGTTCTTTTTCTTTCCACTTTTTTCCTGTCCATCCGCCCATTTCCAGATGATGATGGAAAGGAGCCATTCTGAACACACGCTTGCCGTGACTGAGCTTGAAGTAGCCCACCTGAATAATGTCGGACAGGGTCTCAATAATGTACATTATGCCCAGAGTAATGAGGATGAGGGGCATATCAAAGGCAAAAGCCAGAGCCGCCACCGCACCGCCGAGGAACAAAGAGCCGGTATCGCCCATGAACACCTGAGCAGGGTTGAAGTTGTACACCAGAAAGCCCATAAGGCCGCCCACAAGAGCCGAGGCGAAAATGCCCAGTTCCAGATACTCGCTGCCCCAAAGATAGGTGACAGCTACGAAAAAGAGGGCTACAGGAATGGATGTACCGGAGGCCAGACCGTCCACACCGTCGGTGATGTTGACGGCGTTGACAGTGCCGACTATGACAAAGGCGGCGAACACAAAGTACAGCCACTCAGGCATGGAAATGACCTTATTTACAAAAGGAATATAGAGATTGGGGCTGAGATAGCCTATCTGACGCATCAAAAGTACAAACACCAGCGCCGCTGCCAGCTGCAAAAGGAACTTCATCTTGGCTGTAAGGCCCAGATTCTGCTTCTTCTTCAGCTTCTCCCAGTCATCCAGAAAACCGATGGCACCGAAAACCAGAGCGAAGAGATATACAAAAATGTGCACGTAGTTGCCATTGAGCATTCCCTCAAAGCCCACGGTCAGCAGGACAAAGCCGATGGCCGCAATAAACATCACACCGCCCATTGTGGGTGTGCCGCTCTTGGACATATGCCAGGTTGGGCCGTTTGACTTTATCTCCTGTCCGGCTTTCTGCTTACGCAGCCAGGGGATATAATACTTTCCGAAGGCTGTGCTGAACAGAAAGGCCAGCACAAAGGCGCTAATCAGTTTAACTGTCATCATATACTCCAGACCGGCCACGGCTTATTTTGCCGCGCCTTTTCTTTTCTCAAGCCACTGAGCCACGATCTCACGCTCATCCATGTGGTGCTTTGTATGTCCCACGATCTGATAATCTTCGTGTCCCTTTCCGGCAAGTAATATTACATCACCGGAACGGGCATTGTCAATAGCCCAGTGTATGGCCTCTATCCTGTCGCAGATAACTTTCTTGGGTGTGCGCTTGTTTTTGAGGCCCACAAGAATTTCCTCGATTATGGCCATAGGCTCCTCAGTGCGGGGGTTATCGCTGGTAACGATGACCACATCCGCATTGTCCGCCGCGATCGCGCCCATGATGGGCCGCTTTGCCCTGTCCCTGTCGCCGCCGCAGCCGAAGAGCACGATGAGCCGACCTTTTGTTACGGGGCGCAGGCTCCTGAGCACCTTTTCAAGAGCATCGGGCTTGTGGGAATAGTCGATGAGGATGGAATAATCCCCATCGGTAGGCACGCTCTCCACTCTGCCCTTTACACCTTTTGCAGTGGAAAGTGCGTCACAGCAGTCGGCAAGGCTGATGCCAAGGGAAAGACCCACGGCGATAACGCCGAGAGCATTATAAACGGAGAAAGAGCCGGGTATTGCAAGCTTTGAGATAG